>JAZQMH010000138.1:0-8733 GCA_045543255.1 Vescimonas sp. | reverse complement strand
GCAGAACCGGTAATCACTCTCATGTTCCTATCCTCAATTCTTATTCTTTTCCGTAAGGGTCAAACTGTTCAAAAATCACGGTGCATCCTGCGCCCTCTGCCTCCTGCATCTCACGGCGGGAGGTGATGGTCCAGCTAAACTCCGCCACGCGGTACAGGGTGCGGCAAAGTTTCACCGCCAAGCACTTGCGGTCGGAGAAGCGGTAGGCAATAAAGTCGGGTCTGGTGAGGAAGTTGGTCAGCAAGTTGCCCAGCAGCCACAGCACGAATTTACTCTGCTTGCCGCCGTCCCCATGGCGCAAAAATTTCTCGCTTAACTGTCCCCGCACGATTTCATCGCGGTTGCGCTTGAGCCACATGAGGCAGCGGGGGTCAAAGGACTCGATGCAGTAGGCCACGCGGTACTTGTCCAATTCTTCTACCGCCGCGGCGGTGAGGGCATCGTGGTTGCCACGCTCTGCCTTCAGCTCCACAATGATGGGTGCACGCCCTTCAAAGAGAGCCAACACCTCCCCCAGCAGGGGAATCCGCTCCTCCGTGCCCTCAAGGCGATACTTCTTCAAATCCGCTGCCGTCAAGTCCTCGATCATCACGTCTGCCCCCGCCGTGCGAAGGAGGGAGGCATCGTGAATGACCGCCAAGTTGCCGTCCGCCATCAAGTGGACATCCAGCTCCACGCCGTAGAAGTTATCCAGTGCGCGGCGGAAGGCCGCCATGGAGTTCTCGGGGATAGTGGGCTTATCGTGTAAGCCACGATGTGCGTAGCGGAAGGTGCGGAGGGTTTTCATAAAGGGGTGATTCCTGCGGCACTGGATGGCTAAAAACCACAGCTCCAGCAGGATAATGACAACTAACGCGATACAAAGCCAAGTCATTCGCTTGCCTCCGTATCCTCCATGGCGGTGGGCTTGTCCACCACCGTCAGCTCCTCGGCCTTGGCGCTGTCACCGTGACGGACGAACCACATGGTGAGGAATGCCAGCGCCACAAACACGGCGGCGTAGGGGAACAGAACCCGCATACCGAAGGTATCCATCAAAAGACCCGACAGCATGGGGGTGACGATCTGCGCCGCCATAGAGGCGGTGTAGTAAAAGCCCGTGTACTTGCCCACGTTGCCGCCCGATGCCAGCTCCACCACCATGGGGAAGGAGTTGACGTTGATGGTGGCCCAGCCGATACCCGCCAGTGCGAACATAGAGTTCATCAAGAGGGTAGAGCTGTTAGCCCCCATGAAGCAAGCCACGAAGAAAGCGGTGGTCAGCATGACGATACCCGCCTGAATGGCCCGCTTACGGCCAATCTTAGAGGAGATGAAGCCCACAGGCAGATAGGCGATAATGGCCGCCGCCTGCGCGATCATTAAGGTCAAGTTATAGTCCTTATGGAGAATGTTGCTTGCATAGACAGAGTACTTGCTGATAACGGCATTATAGCCGAAGAACCACAGCACGATACTCAGCATAATGAATAGGAGAGAGCGCTTTTCCTCTTTGGTGAGCTTCCGCGTGGCGGCACTGCCCTCGGCGGTGGCCTCCTCAATGCCGTACTCAATGCTCTCCTTCTCCATCTCCGCGCTCCATTTGGGCTCACGGACAGTGAGGAGGAAAATGACGAGGGAGGCCAGCATCAGCGCCGCCACCACGCCGAAATAGCCCATGTAGCTCATCATGGCGTTCTCCACGGCGGCGGTGGCGAACACGATGCCAAGACCCAGCACCAAGATGCCGCCCACGGCGCCCATGAGGTTAATAATGGCGTTTGCCTTGGAGCGGAGGGGCTTTAGCGTCACATCGGGCATCAGCGCCACGGCGGGCGAACGGAACACCGCCATAGAGAGAAGCACGAACAGCAACAGCACCACGAACACAATGAGGGTGGAGGGATTCTGGGCCGTCACATCAGCAACGTAGGCTTGACGAGCAGGTACAACGAAGTTGGTATAGTCGCCGTTGGTGACCTCTGCGCCGTCCACCGTTACCTTGGCGGTAATGGCGGTGAACTCGGCGCGGCTGAACTTCTCACTCAGCACGAATTCCACGCCGCTGGGTGTCATAAGCTGGGCATCCTTCTGAGTGTCATAAATGACCTCAAGCCCTGCCACGCTGTCCACCTCGGACACGGCATCAATGTGCTTGAGCTGCGCGTTATCTGCAAAGCTGAGGAACACCAGCAAAATGGCGGCGCACAGCGTACCCACCACAATGAAGGGGGTGCGGCGACCTGCGCGGTGACGGCACTTATCCGACAGCGTGCCAAAAAGGGGCAGTAAGATGACCGCCAGTACATTGTCCGCCGCCATGATGACGCCCGACCATGCCTGTGACATGCCGAACTTATTGGTCAAAATCATGGGAATGGTGGCATCGTAGGCCTGCCAAAAGGCGCAGATGAGGAAGAAGGCAAAGCCCACCAAAATCGTCCGCTTATAGTTCAGTTTCATGTGTTGGATTCCTCCATTTTACGATAAAGTTCGGCAACATCCTCCATGACCCACGTGGGCTGGATGTTCATCTCTTCAATGTCCTGCACCGTGCCCTCACCCGACAGGACGAACACCGTATCTATCCCCGCATTCGCGCCGCAGGCGATGTCGGTATAGAGGCGGTCGCCTACCATGACGGCTTCTTCGGGTGCAAACCCTGTCTTTTCAAGGGCGAGATGCACCATGTCGGGCTGGGGCTTACCGATAAAGCGGGGCGTTTTCCCTGTGGCCTTTGTCAGCATTTGGCACACGCTTCCGCAGTCGGGCACATAGCCGTAGGCGGTGGGGCAGACCCAGTCGGGATTGGTGGCAAGCCATGTAACGCCGCGGTTTAGGAGAATACAGCTGTCCTCCAATTTTTGGAAGGTCAGCTCCGTATCAAAGCCCGAGAGGAGGAGGGTAATGTCGTCACTCACAGTGTCCCGCACCTCGATTCCCGCGCTCTCCAGCTGACGGCGGAAAGAAGCCGTCCCCGACACATAGCACACGGCGTTGGGGAACTCCTTTTTCAGCGTGTGGATGGTGGCGTGTACCGAGGTGAGGAAGTCCTCGGGCTCTGCCTCGATGCCAAGGCGGCGGAGCTTTTTTACATAGTCCTCCACACCTTTTGAGGAGTTGTTGGTAAGGAACAGATACCGCCCGCCCCGCCCCTTTACGGCGGCGAGGAAGTCGAGAACGCCGTCAAACAAATTGTCGTCCAAATACAGCGTGCCGTCCATATCCAGCAAAAACAGCTTTTTCTCCTGCAACGACACTGCCCTTCACCTCCGAAAAATGCACATAATATCCTAATCTATAACGATACCATGTTTTTCCCGTCCGCGCAATAATTTTCTCCCAAAAGGGGAACAATAGAGGAAAATTGCGAGGTGAATCGAAACATGGAAATGAAGAAATTAGGCCGCGTTACCGCCTTTTCCCAAGGTATCAGCCTTCTCTCCTGCGCCGCCGTAGGGGGCAAGCAGGAGGGGGAAGGGCCTTTGGGCCACCACTTTGACGAAATCGACACCGATTCTTTCTTAGGCCGTGACTCGTGGGAACAGGCGGAGTCAGAATTGCAGCGCCGCGCGTTGCAGCACGCCCTCCGCAAGGGTGGCATGACTATGGAGGACTTGGACGCGGTGGTGACAGGCGACCTCTTAAACCAGTGTATCGGCGGCAGCTTCGCCCTCCGCAACGAGCCTTTGGCTGTGGCGGGGCTCTATTCCGCCTGCGCCACCATGGGGGAGGGCTTGGTGCTGAGTTCTCTCTTACTTGCAGGGGGCGCCATGAAGCGGGCGGCGGTGATGGCCTCGTCCCACTTCTGCGCCGCCGAGAGGCAGTACCGCATGCCTCTGCCCTACGGCTCACAGCGCAGTCCCACCGCCCAGTGGACAGCCACCGCCGCAGGCTGTTGTCTTTTAGGCAGGGAAGGGGACGGCCCGTATCTCACCCACGCCATTTTAGGCCGCATCGTGGACATGGGCATCACCGATGCCACCAACATGGGCGCGGCTATGGCACCCGCCGCCATCGACACCCTCACCGCTCTCTTCCAAGATACCCACACCAAGCCACAGGACTACGACCTTATTGTAACAGGCGACTTGGGCGCAGTCGGTCACGGCATTGTGGCCGATTTGATGGGGCGGGATGGCTTTTTGATGGACGAGCGGTATACCGACTGCGGCTTACTGCTCTACGACCGCAAAAAGCAGGATATGCACGCGGGCGGCAGCGGCGCGGGGTGCAGTGCCTCGGTGCTGTGCGCCTACCTCTTGGAGGGCATCAAACGGCGGCGGTGGAAGAAACTCATCTTCGCCCCCACGGGGGCACTATTAAGCCCCACCACCACCTTTCAAAAAGAGAGTATCCCCGCCGTGTGCCACGCGGTGGTGCTGTCGGCTGAGCGATAAGGAGGATAAGGAAATGATGGACTATCTATGGTGTTTTCTCTGCGGCGGTGTGCTCTGCGCCGTGGGGCAAATCCTCATTGACCGCACCAATCTCACCCCCGCCCGTATTTTGACGGGCTATGTGGTGGCAGGCGTGTTCCTCACCGCCATCGGGGTCTATGAGCCTGTGGTGGAACTGTGCGGCGCGGGGGCGACTGTC
Organism: Vescimonas sp.; assembly: GCA_045543255.1. Classification (GTDB taxonomy): domain Bacteria; phylum Bacillota; class Clostridia; order Oscillospirales; family Oscillospiraceae; genus Vescimonas. The sequence goes on along the minus strand of JAZQMH010000138.1, from coordinate 4,155 downwards.
CCCCTCACGGGCTTTGGCTACTGTCTTGCCAAGGGTGTGAAGGAATCCGTTGCCGCCGATGGCTTTCTCGGCGTATTTTCGGGCGGTCTCACCGCCTCTGCCTGCGGCATTGCGGCGGCGGTGGTGTTCTCCTTGCTCTTCGCCCTCTTGGTGCGCCCCAAGGAAAAGCGGTAGGGCGTTTTCTGTGACAATGTCACTTGCAAACAGCGCCCTTTTGTGCTATACTTCCCAACAGTTACCCAACGCTAACTTTGAAGGAAGTGATGATAGATGAAAGAGAATTTCGCCGTAACGGGCATGACCTGCGCCGCCTGCTCTGCCCATGTGGAGCGCGCCGTAGGGAAACTCAATGGCGTGGAGCAGGTGTCGGTAAATCTGATGCTGGGCTCTATGGTGGTCAACTATGACGAGGGGCAAGTGACCCCCTTGGACATCATCGCCGCCGTGGAAGAAGGGGGCTATGGGGCACAGCTTGCCGCCGAGGCGGAAAAGCGGGACCTCTCCAGCGAAAATGACGCAGAACTTAAGCAGATGCGCCGCCGCCTTTGGTGGTCGGTGGGTTTCCTTGTGCCTCTTTTCTACCTCGGTATGGGGCATATGCTGGGCCTTCCCATCCCCGCAGTGTTTATGGAGCGCCCCATGCTCTACGCATTGGCGCAGCTGGTGCTGACGGTGCCTATTTTGGTGTTCAACCGCAAGTATTTCACCGTGGGCTTTTCGCGCCTCTTCAAGCTCTCCCCCAACATGGACACGCTGGTGGCCTTGGGCGCTGGAGCTGGCATCGTCTACAGCCTCATTGAAATGGCGCTGCTGGCAGCAGGCAGGGTAGAGGGCGGTATGCTCCACCTGTACTTCGAGTCGGCAGGCATGATTTGCACGCTGGTGACGGTGGGCAAGTTCATGGAGACCCGCTCCAAGGGTAAGACCACCTCCGCTATCTCCGCCCTATTAGCCCTCGTCCCCACCTCCGCCGTGGTGCGCCGTGAGGGCAGGGAGATGACCATCCCCGCAGAGGACATCCGCGTGGGCGACACCGTCATTGTCCGACAGGGCGGCGCTATTGGCGTGGACGGCGTGGTGAGCGCAGGCAGCGGCTCGGTGGACGAGTCGGCCCTGACGGGTGAGAGTATGCCTGTGGAAAAGTCCGTAGGCGATGCCGTCACCTCCGCTACCACCCTTCGCAGCGGCTACGTGGAGTTCACCGCCACGGCGGTGGGCGATGATACCACCCTGTCCCAAATCGTCCGCTTGATGGAGGAGGCCGCCTCGGGCAAAGCCCCCATCTCCCGCCTCGCCGATAAGGTCAGCGGCATCTTCGTCCCTGTGGTGATGGTCATTGCCGCTGCCGCCGCACTGCTGTGGAGCCTCGCAGGCGGGCAGGACATCCACTTTGCCATCACCGTTGCCATCGCTGTTCTCGTTATCTCCTGTCCCTGCGCACTGGGACTTGCCACCCCCGTCGCCATCATGGTGGGCACGGGCAAGGCCGCCGAACAGGGCATCTTGATTCGCTCCGCCGCCGCGCTGGAGCTGATGGGTCGTGTAAAAACGGTGGTCTTGGATAAGACGGGCACGGTGACGGAGGGTAAACCCTGCCTCACCGACATGGCCTGCAACAATATCACCGAAGAAGAACTTCTCCGCCTCGCCGCCGCGGTGGAGCAGCCCAGCGGTCATCCCCTGAGCCTCGCCGTACTGGAAGCGGCGGAGGAGCGGGGTATCGAAATTCCCGCCGTCACCGATTTCGCCCAGCGTGAGGGCGGTGGTGTGTCGGCGCTGTGGGAGGGTCATCGCCTCTACGGCGGCAACGGCAAGTACATGACGGAACTGGGCGTGGACATCGCCCATATGGAAAAACTTTCCACCGCGTGGGCAAACGAGGGCAAAACCGTCCTCTACTTCGCCGCCGAAACTGTGCTTTTGGGCGCACTGGCGGTAGCCGACACGGTGAAAGCCGACAGCGCCGCCGCCATCGAAGCCCTGCAAAAGAGCGGACATAAGGTCGTCCTCTTGACGGGCGACAATGAGCGCACCGCCCGCGCCATCGCCGCCCAGGTGGGCATCTCCGAAGTCCGCGCCCAAGTCCTCCCCGCCGATAAGGCGGCGGTGGTGGCTGACTTGCAGAAAAGCGGCGATTTGGTCGCCATGGTGGGTGACGGCGTCAACGATGCCCCCGCCTTGGTGCAGGCCGATGTGGGTCTCGCCATCGGCGCAGGCACGGACGTTGCCATCCGCTCCGCCGACATCGTGCTGATGAAGAGTACCCTCGCCGATGTGGCCTCTGCGGCGGAGCTGTCCCGCGCCGTGCTGAAGAATATCCGACAGAATCTATTCTGGGCATTTTTCTATAACGCCATCGCCATCCCTGTGGCGGCTGGCGCGCTATACCTGCCCTTCGGCATCTTAATGAACCCCATGCTGGGCGCGGCCTGTATGTCTCTCAGCTCCGTGTGCGTGGTGTCCAACGCATTGCGTCTGCGGACATGGAAAAGCAGTCTTTCCCAGCTGAAAAAGGAAGAAATCAAAACAAATAACGAAGAAACTATTATCAAGGAGGAAACCGCTATGAAGAAGGTAATGACCATCGAGGGCATGATGTGCATGCACTGCTCGGGCCGCGTGGATAAGGCGCTGAACGCACTGGAAGGTGTCTCCGCCGTGGTGGATTTGGAGGCCAAGACCGCCACCGTCACCGGCGATGTCAGCGATGAAGTGCTCCGCAAGACCGTGGAGGACGCAGGCTACACCGTGGTCAGCATCGACTAAGGAATTGACACCGCCGCCGCCATAGGGTAAAGTAGAGGCAGAAAAACACCAAAACGGGGTGAAAGATATGAAAATCAGAAACGAATTGCTCTCCAAGGTGCGCACCTACGCGGGACATACCCCCCACGTGACGGCTGACACGCTGGACTGTTCCATGGGGGTGAACCCCTACGGCTTCCCCGAGACGGTAAAGGCGGCCTTCACCGCCTTCGACCCCGAGCGATTCTATAACTATCCCTCCTCCGATGCTCCCCAGCAGGCCATCGTGGACTACTGGGCGGACTACGCCTTCATCGAGCCCGAGAACATCGTGCTGACGGACGGCAGTGTGTCGGCGCTGTACTTACTCTGCAACATCCTCGCCAAGAAGGGCGCGGAGGTCATGGGCTTCATGCCCACCTTCACCGACATGGTGGAGTATTCTCGCATGATGGCTATGCGCTATGTGGGCATCCCTGCGCGGCAGGAGGACGGATGGCGCATGGAGGTCAGCGACTTGGTGGACGCCATCAGCGCCGATACCAGTCTTGTCTACATCGACCGCCCCAATAACCCCACGGGGCAGACCTTGACCCTCGCCGAGGTGGAGCAGATTTTGGCAAGATGTGAGCAGTTGGGTGTCTACTGCATCGTGGACGAGGCCTACGGCGACTTCATCCCCCGTGAGGAATCGGCGGTGACGCTGGGCCCCAAGTATAAGAACATCATCATTGTCCGCACCTTCTCCAAGGGCTTTGGCTTGGCGGGCTTGCGGGCAGGCTACATCATCACCACGCAGGATTTGATTCGCTACATCTCCAAGGTGTCCAACCCCTTCATGATGAGCGAACTGTCCCGTGAGATGGCGGCTGCCGCCTTGTCTGACCGCACCTATGGCGACTCCCACAGCGGCGATTTCATCGCCATGAAAACCGCCCTTCGCGCCGCCTGCGGCGACAACCTCACCATGGCCTGCACCGATGACCGCGTGCCCATCTGCCTGCTGCAGCACCGCGATGAGCGGCTCGACTTGCAGGAAGAGCTGATGAAGCACGGTGTCCTTTGCTGCTCGGGCACGGAGTTTGAGCCTATGGAGCGCAACAGTGTCCGCCTCCGCGTACCCCGCGCCGAGGAGATGGGAAAGCTCCTCGCCGCCATCGAAGCTGTTGGAAAAGGCGAATAATAAAGAGTAAAAAAATCCCGAACCGCTGTCGGTTCGGGATTTTTTATGCACATTTGTAAGGTTTTCTTACTTCTTGGGAGCCTTGGTGCGGGAGAGCTTGCGGTTCAGCGCAAGGAGGTCTTCCTTGGTGAACTTGGCATCCATCATGCCGCCAGCCATGGTGAGGAGGCGCAGCACGGTGAAGCCGCCCATCATGGACATCAGCTCGGGGGTCATCTCAAAGCCCA
>JAZQMH010000137.1:0-3921 GCA_045543255.1 Vescimonas sp. | reverse complement strand
TCGTTGGAGGCCACCGTGTTCACCTGCACCATGGCAGAGAGCTTCTCGGCGTACTTCTGCGCCTTCTCGGGGTCGGGGTCGGGGGCGTAGGTGGAGGTCTTAGGCTTGGTGAAGAGGGTGCGGATGAGGGCGATCAGCAGTAGGGCTACGATGACGCCCACGATGGCTAAAAGGGCGAATCCAACGTACTTCACTGTGCTTTCGCTCCCTTCTTATGCAGCACATAGGCAATGGCGATGGCGATCGCGCCGCTGGGCAGGATCATGAAGCTGGTGGCGCTGGAGAGGGAGGGCACGAAGATGAAGAGGAGGCACATAGCCACCACGGGCAGCACTGCCACCTTCACGTTGCCGCGGAAATACTTGTAGGCCATAGCGCCGAAGAGGGCGGGCACCACGTTATCGAAAGCGGGCTGCAACGCGGGGGACTGCAGCACGGGCTGCAGGGGCAGCAGCAGCACCACGCCCAGTGCCAGCACGAGGATGGTGACGAGGGAGGAGGTGGCAATGGACAGGGTGGAGATGATCTCATTTTCGGGAGTGCCCGACTTAGCGCCCACCATGTCGCGGGCGTTGATGGCGCAGGGGATCTTCATGTTGATGAGGTTGCCCGTAATGAAGGCGAGGTAGCCGCCGCCAGCACCCAGCATGGGGGTGTAGATCAAATACTCGGCAACAGAGGAGATGATCCACACGGGGCCCACGGCCAGCACGGCGCGGCCGAAGGCGCTCATATCGGGCATACCGCCCAGCACTGCGCCCATGAGGAAGGGGGCGCCGAGGAACAGCACGAGGCACAATGCGCACACGGTGCGGCCAATGCGGTGGGTGCGTGCATTATAAGATTCAAACGTGTTATTCATAGTTCCGCACCTCCTTTAACCCAGCAGCACCGCGGCAATCATGCCGCAGAGCATACTGCCTGCAATGGAAAAGTTTTCCACCCACGCCGCCTTTTTCTTCTCGGCAAGCCAGATGAAGAAGGCCATGGCGATGGCGGCCACCGCCATGACGGCGATGGGCAGCCAGCTGCCCGTAAAGGTGAAAAGACCGTTACCCGACACCAGCTGACCAACATAGTTGCCGATGTAGGCGGACACAAGACCGATGAACATGGCGGTCATGGCCTTGTCGCCGAAGCCGCCAGCCAGTCCGCCGCCGCTCTTGCCGCCGCTGAGGCGGGAGGTGTAGCGTTTGGTGAAGAAAATGGACATCAAGATACCGCCCGCGATGCAGGCGCTCATAACGAGGGCGATGGTGGAGAAGGCGGTGGCGGTCATCTCCGCCGCGTTGAGGCCGCTGAGGCCCACGGCCTCTGCCGCGCCCTGTGCCACCTGTGTCTCATAGTGCAGCGCGCCGATAACGGACAGGCGCAGCCAAGGCAGGGGCGTGCCGAGAGAGCCCGACAGGGCGATGACGCCCAAGAGGATACCCACGGCGGGGAGAATGGTGAAGGTCGTGCTGGAGATGATGACGCGGCGCATCTTCGTGGCGTCCATGCCGATGGCGAGGCCTGCGCGGTAAGCGCGAACCATGAACAGCACGCAGATGAGGGCCACCACCGCAATCACGCCGCCGCAGATGAGGTACATCGCGGGGCTGTTGAGCTGGGACAGGATGGTCATAAGAATCGTTCCTCCGATGGTAAAAAATGTGTGACAAACGGTGGAAAAACACACCGTTTTGCATACCACATAGCAGTATAACGGGAATCGGGAGAGATTGCAAGAAAAAGAACTGTCCCTCTCACCAATAGGCGCAAAAGCCCCCTTGTTGCCCTTGAATGTGCAACAGGGGGGGAATATTTTTATTTTCTTTCCATGAGGCAGGGCGGGCGCTCACCACACAGAGCGCAACGCCCGCCTTTTTTAGTATTGTTATTGTTATTGTAGAAAAGAAAATTACTGTGATTGTAATTTTCTTTTCTACTGTTGTTGTTATTTCTATTGGCATGCATTGCAATGCATTGCATCACGATAAAGTGAAGGGGAGAAAAAGTGCGGGGAATTTCCGTGATGAACAGGAAATTGGTAACAATTCAGCGGGCGGCAGATTGCCGCCCCTACGGGGTCTAGGGAGAGCCGCATGGGGTGTTGTAGGGGCGGCGTTTACGACGCCCCGCAAGGTCTAGGGAAGGTTGCCTGTGGTGTTGTAGGGCGGCCTGCCCACGCCCAGCGGAAGTCCCCTTGGGGGACAGGCCGCCGTCAACATACGGAAATGTCCCGATAGACGCGGCGGGATGTGGGCATCCCGCCCTACGGTAAGACCGAGGGCGTTTTGCAAGCCCTGTAGGGGGCGGCGCTTGTCGACGCCCCGCAAGTTCTGGGGAGGGTCGCCTACGAATTCTCACCTCACAACAAGAAAGCGACAAAATCTCTCCCCCTGCCTGCCCTATACTGAAAGCCCCCGCCCTTTGCGGGGAGACTGACAGGAAAAGGAGAAGGGCTATGAAGAGAGTGTTTTCGGCGCTGCTGGCGGCCTTGTGTCTTGCCGCCGCTGCCACTACTGCCCACGCCGCCCCCTTGCAGGCGGTGAATCCCCAGTGGAGCGAGGGAAAGCAGCAGGTGAAAGCCCCTGCGTGGAACATGACCGCCGAGGCCATCGCCGCTGCCTACGGGGAGAAAGACCCTGCGCTGGCGGGATACGACTACCTCTATGTGGGCCACGGGGAGGACAGCCTCTACGGGGCGGATTGGAACTTATCGGAGCAGGTGGGGGCATGGCGCTACGGCACGGGGACGGCGCAATTTCAGCTGACCGACCCCAGTAAAGCAGGCAGCGTCTACACCGCCTACTGCGCCGACATCGACACCACCTCCAAGACGGGCTGGTGGTATAAGGTGGAAAATTTGGAAGATGCTGCCTATTATGCCCGTGGCGACGCCGCCGACCATATCCGCGCCATCGCCCTCACGGGCTACTGGGGCACAGCGGCGGGTACGGGCAGCCTTGGGGCGATGAAAGACGCCCTCTGCACCGCCATTGACGGCGGGACGCTGACCACCATGACGAGGGAAGAGGTGGACGCCCTCACGGAGGGGGAGGCTCTTACCGCCACCCAGATGGCCATTTGGAAGTACGGCAACCCCTACGAGGTCATTACCTTGGGGGCCAATACGCTGGATAGGGGCAGCCCCCACTGGGACTACTGCGACGAGGTGCTGAAGGAGCAATACGGCATGGATGACGCCGCCATCGACGCTGCCCTTGCCCGCATTGACGCCGTGGCGGCCTATCTCATGGGGCTTACCGTGACCGCCGAAGGGGCGGGGGAGACCACCATCCTGCGGGACGGGGAACTGGTGAAAGAAGCGAACCTCCGCGTGGGGCAGAAGGTGGGGGGGGGGCTGTACCGCGCCGACCTCCTCTTTACCTTGCAGGCTGCGCCGCAGCAGGGGGATGATGTGACGGTGCAGCTCCTTAATGCTGACGGCACGGTGCTGGGGGAGGGGCGCATTGCCCCCGCCGAGAATGAAGGGGTGCTGCAGCCCGATGGTGCGGGGCGGTATACCCTCGGTGGCTTGACCCTCAAAGCGGGGGAGGAGATGGCCTGCCGCTTCGCCCTCACGGGGGTGCAGCAGCTGCGCCGTGGCGTGTATGTCTACACCTCGGAGGTGCGGGATGAGGTGTCCTCTCAGACCTTCGTAGGCCTCGCTGAGGGGGAGATGCAAGTGAAGGGGCAGCAGGCGCTGACCCTCCGCTTCACCGCTCCCGCCGACCCTGTGCCCACCGTGCCCTATGTGCCCTCTGTGCCTGCGGTGACGGTGGATTCCCCCAAAACGGGGGACGGTGTACTGCTGTGGGCCGTCCTCAGCGCAGCCTCCGGCGCCGCCGTGGGTGTTATGGGGTGGAAGAAGCGAGGGTAGTTGCTGCGGGCGCTGGGGAAGGCCACCTGTGGTGTTGTAGGGCGGGGTGCCCTCAC
>JAZQMH010000136.1:0-2903 GCA_045543255.1 Vescimonas sp. | reverse complement strand
TATTGAAACGCCCTTCGGTCCTGCCGCAGGCCCCAACAGCCAGCTGGCACAGAACATCATCGCCGCCTACGTCGCCGGCGCCCGTTTCTTCGAGGTCAAGACCGTTCAGAAGATGGACGGCGAAGGGCTTGCCGCCTGTGTGCCCCGTCCCTGCATCCTCGCCAATGACGAGGGCTACAATCAGGAGTGGTCTACGGAGCTGACGGTGCCGCAGGCTATGGACGAGTATATCAAGGCATGGTGCGCCTTGAAGGTCATGTCCAAGGTCTACGGTCTCGGCGATCCCGACGGCTTCGTGTTCAACATGTCCGTGGGCTATGACTTGGAGGGCATCAAGGGCGAGAAGGTGAACACCTACTTAGATGGCATGATGGATGCCAACAAGACCGCCATTTTTGCCGAGTGCAAGGCGGTGTTGAAGGAGCTGTTCCCCGAGGAAGAAGCGTATATTGACGCCATTTCTCCCCGCGTTAGCCGCTCCGTCACCGTCTCCACCCTCCACGGCTGTCCTCCCGATGAGATCGAGCGCATTGCCTCTTACCTGCTGACGGAGAAGGGTCTCCACACCTTCGTCAAGTGCAACCCCACCATCCTCGGCTACGAGACGGCACGCCGCACCCTCGACAGCATGGGTTACGACTACATCGTCTTTGACGATCATCATTTCCGCGAGGATCTCCAGTGGGCCGATGCCGTGCCCATGTTCGAGCGTTTGCAGGCGCTGGCGGACAGCCTCCATCTGGAGTTCGGTCTGAAGCTTTCCAACACCTTCCCCGTGGACACCACCCGTGGCGAGCTGCCCAACAACGAGATGTATATGTCGGGCCGCTCCCTCTATCCCCTCACCATCGAGATGTGCCACCGCATCTCCCGCCAGTTCAAGGGCAAGATGCGCATCTCCTTCGCCGGCGGCGCAGAGTACTTTAACTGCGACAAGCTCTTCGATGCCGGTATTTGGCCCATCACCGTGGCGACCACCATTTTGAAGTCCGGCGGCTACAATCGCCTCTATCAGATGGTGGAGAAGGTGGAGGAGATGCCCTACAAGGCATTCTGCGGCACGGACACCGAGGCCATTTGCGAACTCTCCACCGCCTCCCACACCGACTATCACCATGTCAAGCCCATCAAGCCCCTGCCCAAGCGCAAGAGCGAGAAGAAGGTGCCTTGGCTGGATTGCTTCTCCGCTCCCTGTAAGGGCGGCTGCCCCATCGCACAGGATATTCCCGAGTACATCGAGCTGGTGGGTAAGGGACTGTACGGCCCTGCACTGAAGCTCATTACTGAGAAGAACCCCCTGCCCTTCATTACCGGCACCATCTGCGCTCACCGCTGCCAGAACAAGTGCTCCCGCAACTTCTATGACGAGTCCGTCCATATCCGCGATGCCAAGCTGGTGGCTGCGGAGAAGGGCTTCGAGACGTTGATGGCCTCCATGAAGCCTGCCAAGAAGGTGGCAGGGAAGAAGGCCGCCATCATCGGCGGCGGCCCCACCGGTATGGCTGCGGCCTACTTCCTCGCCCGTGGCGGCGTGGAGACCACCATCTTCGAGCGTGAGGCCACCCTCGGCGGCGTGCCCCGCCACGTGATCCCCTCTTTCCGTATTGCCGAGGAGACCATTGAGAAGGACATCGCCCTCATGGAAAAGCAGGGCGTGGAAGTGAAGTGCGGCGCACCCGCACCCTCTGTGGCTGAGCTGAAGGCCATGGGCTATACCCACATCCTCTTCGCCGTTGGCGCATGGAAGGCCGGTCGCCTCGACATCGAGGGCGCAGTGGCCGGTGCGATCCAGTGGATGAAGGGCGTCAAGGCCGGCAATATCGCCGTTAGCGGCAGTGTGGCTGTCGTCGGCGCAGGCAATACGGCAATGGATGCCGCCCGCCTTGCCAAGCGCAGCGGTGCCCAGTCCGTCACCATCGTCTATCGCCGCACCAAGAAGTACATGCCCGCCGATGAGCATGAGCTGGCTCTCGCCATCGCCGACGGTGTCAACTTCGCCGAGCTGGCCGCTCCCGTGAAGCAGGCTGACGGCCTCCTCACCTGCGAGAAGATGGTACTGGGCGAGGCCGATGCCAGCGGTCGCCGCAGCCCCGTGGGTACGGGCGAGTACTTCACCATCCCCTGCGACTTGGTGATCTCCGCCGTTGGCGAGCAGGTGGACGATGCCCTGCTGGGCGCAAACGGTGTGGAGCTGGATAAGAAGGGTCGCCCCGCTTTCAAGACCAACGTAGACGGTGTCTACGCCGCAGGCGATGCCATGCGCGGACCCGCCACCGTGGTGGAGGGCATTGCCGACGCTGCGGCTTTCGCTGCCGAGGTCATCGGTGCACCTCACGTCTACGAGATCCCCGCTGCCGCGTACACCACTATCGATGCGGCATCGGAGAAGAAGGGTATCCTCCGTATGGCAGGCTACCCCTGCCGCGAGTCTGAGCGTTGCCTCCAGTGCGCCACCGTCTGCGAGAACTGCGTGGATTCCTGCCCCAACCGCGCCAATGTTGCCATTGAGATGGCAGACGGCAAGCATCAGATCCTCCATGTGGATAAGATGTGCAACGAGTGCGGTAACTGCACCCAGTTCTGCCCCTACGATTCCGCTCCCAGTCTCGACAAGTTCACCCTGTTCCAGACGGCAGAGGACATGGTGGATTCCCGGAACGCCGGTGTCCTCTTCCTTGGCGGAGACAAGGTGCGCGTCCGCCTCTTCGGCGAACCCAAGGACTACGATCTGGGCGACAAGAATAACGGCCTGCCTGCCGACCTTGAGACGCTGATCGTCCGTATCCGCGACAAGTACAGCTATCTCTACCAGTAAGAATGACAGACAAAAAAGTCCCCCATCCGAATGAGCAGGGTTGCTAAGGACAGTTATGTTTTATAGGAACGCTGAGCATTGCGAAGGG
>JAZQMH010000135.1:0-7718 GCA_045543255.1 Vescimonas sp. | reverse complement strand
GGGCGGCCCTCCACTACGCTCACCGCGCAGGGGATAACGGGGACGCGCTTTCCGATGCGGCGAAATACGCCCTCCAAGGCCTGCCATACCGCTTTTAATGCCGCCTGCACGTCTTGGCGTGTGATGTCGAGAGAGAGCTTTTTCTTCCCTTTGGTGGTGGGTTCGGTGGTAGGCTTCGCCTTTTTTATAGACTTTTCCTTCTTCTCCGCTGCGGGATAGAGAGGGATGGCAACAGGGCCAAGGCGCAGCAGCACCGTCAGCGTGTCCGTCAGCGTCACAAGTACGCCTACACGCAGCAGCAGTACAAGGATAATGAGCAACGCAATCGCGCCCAAAATGCACCACAGTACCGTCACGGCTCTCCCTCCTTTCGCGGTTCTTTGTTTTCCTTATGCCTCCTCGGCGGGGGCTTCTACCTGCAAATCGTCCAAGCGCAGCTGACCATCCTCCTCCAAGCCCGACATCTCGGGAAGGTCATCCAGAGAGTTCAGGTGGAAGGCACGCAGGAAGGTCTGCGTAGTGCGGTAAAGGCGGGGTCTGCCAGGTACTTGCAATCGACCGCACTCCTCGATCAAATGGCGATCCAGCAGCAGACCCACCGTGTAGGAGCTGTCCACGCCACGGATCTGATCCACGTAGGCGCGGGTGGTGGGCTGATAGTAGGCGATGATGGTCAGCACCTCCAGCGCAGGCTGGCTCAGCTTGGCGGGACGGCGCACCTCAAAGGCCTTGCGGATCAGCTCCCCATACTCGGGGGCGGAACACAGCTGATAGCTGTCCTCCAGCTTCAAAAGGCGCATACCGCGGCGCTCGTAGGCATAGTAGTCCGTCAGCTTCTGCAGCACCAGCTCCACAGTGGCTCTATCCATATTCATGGCAACGCAGATGCGCTCCACATGTACAGGCTCGCCAGAGGCAAACAAAATGCCCTCAATGGCGGCCTCAACTTCTCGCATTTCCAGTGTATCCATAGTGTACCTCAAACTTCTTCTTTCCAATCATCGCCCATTTCACCAGTACAGGTGACGGTGCAGTCTCCCATGCCGCCTGCCAAGCGGATGATGCTGCTGCGGCACAGCTCCAGCACTGCCATAAAGGTGGCCACCACCTCACTGCGGCTGCGGCTGCCGCGGAACAGCAGCAAAAAGCGGGTAATGCCTCCGCTTTTCAAGCGATTGAAGATCTCACGGGCTTTCTTCTCCACAGAGTAGGGCTCACGGCGCACGATCTCGTCAAAGGGCTTGAGATCGGGAGGGGCATCCAGCTGTCCGCGGCGATCGGTCATCTCAGCGATGGCGATCAAAAGGTCTGCCGCATCGTGGTCGTACTCGTAGATCTTGCCACGCTCCATAGGCTCGGGAGGGCGGGTCATAATGTCGCGACCGAACTCCCCCATAGGGGCAAGGCGCTCTGCCATGGCCTTGACACGGACGTAGGTTTCGCCCCGCTTGCGCTCCTCCAAGGATTGGATCAGCGCCTCCATCTCGCTCTGTGCCTCTTCATCTTCAAGGCTCAAGAGCATGCGGGTCTTAATATACATCAAGTGTGCCGCCATGGTGATAAACTCACTGGCAACCTCCAAGTCCATCTGCTTGCGCACTTCCAGATACTCCAGATACTGCTCCAGAATCAGCGCAATGGGGATGTCCTGTATTTCGATTTTGTTTTTACTCAGCAGGAACAGGATCAAATCCAGCGGGCCTTCGAAGTCCTCCATGACTTCGCCGCCCTTGCCCTGCACCACCTTTTCCAATTTAAAAATAGGATTATCCAAAGCAATACCTCTTACATTAAGCCGACGATGCGGCAGAATAGATCAAATAACCAACTGATCGCCGTACCCATGACGCCGCCCAGTGCGCCAAAGACCACCAACAGCATAATGAGGAGCATACCGAAGCGCTCGTAGCGCATGAGGAGGCGATACTGCTTATCGGGCAGCAGCGCCGCCAGTATCTTCGAGCCGTCCAAGGGCGGGATGGGGATCAGGTTGAACACGCCAAGACCGAGGGACAAAATGGCGGTATCCAGCATAAAGGTAATGAGCGCCACAGATGCCGCGCCGTCGACCATCACGCGGACACCCAAGAGAAGCCACAGAGACAGCAACAGATTGGATGCAGGGCCTGCCAAAGCGGTGATGGCCATGCCCAATTTGGGGCGCTTGAAGTAGTTGGGATTCACGGGCACGGGTTTTGCCCAGCCCACGCCCGTCAGCACCATGGCGGCAAGGCCCAGCCAGTCGATATGGCGCAGGGGGTTAAGGGACAGGCGGTGATTTCTTTTAGCAGTGGGGTCGCCTAAGAAAAAGGCGGCGACACCATGACAGGTTTCGTGAAGAATAAGGCAGATCAGCACCGAGGCCACACGCAAAAGTGTGTCCTGCAACGAGCCAAGATCCAGCGCATTCCATAGATTTTGCAGGTAATTCAACAGCGTTCCTCCGTAAGGGCGATACTACGCCAACATAATATTTCACAGTACAGTATACCAAACCACTACTATAAAAACAAGTGAAATGTTTAGACTGTCAAAAAACTGAAAGACTTCCCGTAACGGGAAGGAAGGGTGTGCGCGGGAAACCCAGGAAGGGTGTCCTGCGCCATTTTAATCAAGAGTTTTCAGAACTTTTCAAAGTTCTGAAAACTTAACAGTGGGGCAAAAACATTTTTTTGCCCCACTGAATATTGTAACCATTTTGTTGCCAATCTTTTTCCAAAACGAAATTGTTTCGTAAGGAAGTGTACCAATTTTTGCAGTATGATAGCGCCATAGAAACGAGGGAATGTTTCCCAAAAGAAAGGAGAACCGCTATGAAATCTGTTGTGATCGGTGTGGTGTTGTGCGCCTTGTTCGCGCTGGTGGGCTTTTTTGTTCCCAATGTCCGTCTTATGCCCTATTTGACCGTCGCCCTGTCTGTGACCACTGGCATGCTGTGCATCGGCGGAATTCTCCGCTATATGATGAATGGCAATGTGTGAACATCGCTCAGGCGATACAACCGCGTTCATATTGCATAGGAAAAGCACCCGTTAAGAAGGGTGCTTTTCTCATTTTATGGTGGTTTTCCGTCCCTCCCTGTGCTATAATTTTTCCACGAACTTTTTAGGAGGGATGATCCTATGCGCGTGGCAATGGCACAGATGAAAATGGCGCCCGATAGGGAGCGCAACTATCAAAAAACGCTGGCACTGATTGCGGAGTGTAAGGGCAAGGCAGATCTGATCTGCTTCCCCGAAATTCAGCTGACCCCTTTCTTCCCCCAGTATGAGGGGCGGGATGTGTCAGAGTATGTAATGACGCTGGAGAGCGACTATGTCAAGGGCGTGTGCGCTGCCTGCCGCGAGGCGGGGGTCTACGCCTCCCCCAACTTCTATATAGAGGAGAACGGTAAGCGCTACGACATGAGTCTCCTCATTGACGATGCGGGCAACATCATCGGCAAGCAGAAGATGGTGCATATTGCCCAAGCAGAGATGTTCTACGAGCAGGACTATTACACCCCCTCGGAGGAGAGCTTCCAGGTCTTTGACACCAAATACGGTAAGGTGGGCATCGTGGTGTGCTTCGACCGCCACTATCCCGAGAGCATCCGCACCTCGGCGCTGAACGGCGCGGAGCTTATTATCGTCCCCACCGCCAACACAAAGGCCGAGCCTTCGGAGCTGTTCCAGTGGGAGATCAAGATTCAGGCCTTCCAAAGCTGCGTGAATGTAGCCATGTGCAACCGCGTAGGCTTGGAGGACGGTATGGACTTCTCGGGAGAGTCCATCGTGGCGGACTATAACGGCGAGACGGTGCTGCTGGGGGATGACAGCGAGGGATTGCTGATCGCCGAGGTGGACATGGCGGGCGCTACGGCTACCCGTAACCGCAAGCCCTACACCAACCTCCGCAGAACGGAACTGTATCGATAAGAAAAAAGAGGATAGGCCAGCGGCCTATCCTCTTTATCATTTCAGAAGTTTGACAAGAATTACTTGCCCATGTTCATCTGAGCAGCGACCTCAGCAGCGAAGTCCTCGTGCTTCTTCTCGATGCCCTCGCCGGTCATGTAGCGGACAGCGTCCACGAACTTGACCTCGACACCCAGCTTCTTGCCGGCGTCGGCAATGTACTTCTCAACGGAGCCGGTGAAGATGTCAGCGCGGACGAACTCCATCTGCAACAGGCAGTTCTCCTCGTAGAACTTGTTCATCTTACCCATGACGATCTTCTCCTTGACGGCATCGGGCTTGGAAGCCATCTTGGGATCAGCGTCCATCAGAGCCAGAGCAACCTTCTTCTCCTCAGCCAGAACCTCCTCGGTGACCTGGGACTTGTCCCAGAAACGGGGGCTCAGAGCGGCGATCTGCATGGCGACGTTCTTACCGATCTCGGTAACGTCAGCATCACCGGAGACAGCCAGGTTCACCAGAACACCGATCTTACCACCGGCGTGGACGTAACCGACGCTGGCGTTGGTGTCGAAGCGGACGAAACGGCGGATCTGCAGGTTCTCACCGATGGACATGACCTTCTCGGGCATGGTCTCGGCGACGGTCAGCTCGGAGCCGGGATACTTGGCGTTCATCAGAGCGTCAACATCAGCGGGGTTAGCATCGATGACGGCCTTGGCGATGTCCTTGACGAAAGCCACGAACAGATCGCTCTTAGCGCAGAAGTCGGTCTCGCAGTTGACCTCGACCAGAGCGCCCACGGTGCCCTCGACGAGAGCGTAGGACATACCCTCGGCGGCGATGCGGCCAGCCTTCTTGGCAGCCTTAGCCAGACCCTTCTCGCGCAGCCACTCAACGGCCTTGTCCATATCGCCGTCGCACTCGGTCAGAGCCTTCTTGCAATCCATCATACCCACGCTGGTCATCTCGCGCAGGGTCTTCACATCAGCAGCAGTAAATGCCATGATCATATCCTCCTGTATATTTAATAAGTAGTAAAGGGTGAAAAAACGGGGCAGGGACATTTCCCTGCCCCGTGGGTTTACCGAAGTTCGGGTAACGCGGCGGACTTACTCAGCGTCCTTGGCCTCCTCAGCGGCCTCTTCCATCTGCTCGCCCTGACGGCCCTCGATCATGGCGTTGGCCATCACGGAGGCGATCAGCTTGATGGCGCGGATAGCGTCATCGTTGCCGGGGATGGGGTAATCGATCTCATCGGGATCGCAGTTGGTATCAGCGATAGCAACAACGGGGATGCCCAGACGATGAGCCTCAGCGATAGCGTTGCGCTCCTTGCGGGTGTCAACGATGAACAGTGCGCCGGGCAGCTTCTTCATCTCCTTGACGCCGCCGAGATACTTCTCCAGCTTCTCGATCTCGCCCATGTGCTTGATGACTTCCTTCTTGGGCAGCATATCGAAAGTGCCGTCGGCCTGCATGGTCTTGAGCTGGTTCAGACGATCCACGCGGGTACGCATGGTCTTGAAGTTGGTCATCATACCGCCCAGCCAACGAGCGTTGACATAGTACTGACCGCAGCGGGCAGCCTCGTCACGGATGGCGTCCTGAGCCTGCTTCTTGGTGCCGACGAACAGGATGCTCTGGCCGTTCTCGCTGAGCTGACGGACGAAGTTATAAGCCTCTTCCAGCTTCTTCACGGTCTTCTGCAGATCGATGATGTAGATGCCGTTACGCTCGGTGTAGATGTAGGGAGCCATCTTGGGGTTCCAGCGACGGGTCTGATGACCGAAGTGCACGCCTGCCTCCAGCAGGGCCTTCATGGATACGACGTTTGCCATAGTGTGTGTTTCTCCTTTTTTCATTTAGTTTTGTACCTCCAGGCACATCGCTCCGCGGGCTAACTTTCTCGCGAAAGCACCGACCCACAGTCCGCGCCTGTGCGGATTCACCGAAATATAATAGCATAAGTATTACCGGAATGCAAGTAAAACTTTCCTTATTTTTCTTAAAATCTCCGCTTTTTTTGTCCTTTTTGCCCCACTTCATTGCGGCGGAATGGTTTATCCACCAAAATGATGTCGTCTCCGAACCGCTGGACGCAGTCCCAAGGGATATAATAGTCCTCTCCCCTGCCAAAAAGTCCGAAAAATCGGCAAGGGCCAAAGACAATCAGAGCCTTCACCGTCCCCTCGGGGAGGCACAGCTCAATATCCCCCACATAGCCCAAGCGGCAGCCGTCACAGAGATTAATGACCTCCTTGCGCCGCAGCTGGCAGAATTTTACAAGCATATTTCCCACCTCGCCACCATTGTATGCGCTGCGCCCCTTGTCCCATTCCGTCGATTTGGCACTCTTTTCGCCGTGGAGAATAAGCATACTTCCCTACGGACAAACTCTCCTCAAACGAAGGACGGAGGCAAGGCAATGCGGGGCAAGGTGGAGATCTGCGGCATCAACACAGCGGAACTGAAGGTGCTGAAAAACGAGGAGATGGTGGCGCTGCTGAAGCGGCTGCGGGGCGGCGACGAATCGGCGCGGGAGGCCCTTATCTGCGGCAATCTCCGCCTTGTGCTGTCGGTGATCCAGCGGTTTGCAGGGCGGGGTGAGAATGTGGACGACCTGTTCCAAGTGGGGTGCATCGGTCTTATGAAGGCCATTGACAACTTCGATGTGGAGCAGGGGGTGCGGTTCTCCACTTACGGCGTCCCCATGATCGCAGGAGAGATTCGCCGCTACCTTCGCGACAACAGCTTCATTCGGGTCAGCCGCAGCGTCCGCGACACCGCCTATCGGGTCTTGCAGGCGCGGGAGGCGCTGATGGCACAGGATCAGCGTGAGCCCTCCGTAGAGCAGATCGCCCAATACCTCGACCTGCCACGTGAGGAGGTGGTGATGGCCATGGACGCGGTGGTGGACCCCATCAGCCTCTATGAGCCCCTGTACGATCAAGCGGGAGACACAGTCTGCGTCATGGATCAGGTAAAGGACAACGCCAACACCGCCGACCACTGGCTGGATCACCTGTCGCTGAAAGAGGCCATCGGGAAGTTAGATCCGCGACAGCGGCGTATCCTCGCCATGCGGTTCTATCAAGGAAAAACCCAGATGGAAACGGCGGCGGAGATCGGGATTTCTCAAGCGCAGGTAAGCCGCTTGGAGAAAGGCGCGATTGCGTGTATTAAGCGGGAATTATGAGCAATAGACGGCGGGGCGTCGTAAACGCCGCCCCCTACAATAAGACCGAGGGTCTCTTGTGATTTCGTAGGGCGGGGTGCCCACGCCCAACGGAAGTCCCCTTGGGGGACACCCCGCCGCAAAATACGGAAGTCTCTCGATAGACGCGGCGGCCTGAGGGCAGGCCGCCCTACAACGTCCCAAGAAATTCTTGCAACAAAAAAAGAGAGCCTTTCGGCTCTCTTTTTTATTGTCATTTCAATTAATAGTTCTCGGCGTGGATCTCGAAGTAAGCCTGAGGATGGGCGCAGGTGGGGCAGATCTCGGGGGCGGCGGTGCCAACCACGATGTGACCGCAGTTGCGGCACTCCCAAACCTTGACCTCGCTCTTTGCAAAGACCTCGGCCATCTCCACGTTCTTAAGCAATGCGCGATAGCGCTCCTCATGATGCTTCTCCACAGCGGCGACGAGACGGAAACGGGCAGCCAGCTCATGGAAGCCCTCCTCCTCGGCGGTCTTGGCAAAGCCATCATACATATCGGTCCACTCGTAGTTCTCGCCCTCGGCGGCGGACAGCAGGTTCTGTGCGGTATCGCCCAGCAGACCCAGCTCCTTGAACCACAGCTTGGCGTGTTCCTTCTCG
>JAZQMH010000134.1:0-8567 GCA_045543255.1 Vescimonas sp. | reverse complement strand
ACAGAACGACATGGCTACGATCCGACTTATGGAGGACTATGCCATTGACATTATCATCGGCAAAGGCCCTTCCGCCAACTCCATTCGCCTTGATTTGCCCCATTTTACGCTGATCGGCGCAACGACGCGAGCCGGTTCTCTGTCTGCCCCCCTCCGTGACCGCTTCGGTGTGACACTGCGTTTGGAGCTGTATACCCCCGAGGAATTGCAGGAGATCGTTACCCGCAGCGCAGGTATTTTGGATGTGCCTATCGAGCCCGACGGCGCGATGGAGATCGCCCGCCGCAGCCGCGGTACGCCCCGTATTGCCAACCGTATGCTGCGCCGCGTCCGCGACTTCGCTGAGGTCAAGGCCAATGGCGTCATCACCAAGGAAGTGGCAGACCATGCGCTGCTGGCGCTGGAGGTAGACTATCTCGGCCTTGATAACGTTGACCGCCGCATGCTGCGCTCTATCATTGAAAATTACGGTGGAGGCCCTGTGGGTCTTGATACGCTGGCAGCGACCATCGGCGAGGAGTCGGTGACGCTGGAGGATGTCTACGAGCCCTATTTGATGCAGCTTGGCTTCTTAAAGCGTACACCCCGTGGCCGCTGCGTGACCCAGCGCGCCTATGAGCATCTGCACATGGATTTTGATGGGCAGACACAGTTGGAACTGTAACATAAAAGGAGTTACTCTATGGCAAAATTGTTCGGTACAGACGGCATCCGCGGTGTTGCGGGTAAGAATCTTACAGCAGAGCTGGCCTATCAGGTAGGTCAGGCGGTTTGCGCTGTTCTGCAAGAGAACCTTGAGCGGAAAGTCCGCATTACCATCGGCAAGGACACCCGTATTTCTTCGGATATGTTGGAATCCGCTCTGTGTGCAGGTATCTGCTCTGTGGGCGGCGATGTGGTGCTGCTGGGCACGATCCCTACGCCTGCCGTGGCCTTTTTGACGGTGCAGCAGGGATGTGACGCGGGAATTGTCATCTCTGCAAGTCACAATCCCTATGAACATAATGGCATCAAGGTCTTTAATGCCCAGGGCTATAAGCTGCCCGATGAAATGGAGCTTGAGGTGGAGCGCCGCATCCTTGAGGATGTGGCAATGCCTGTCAAGATCGGCGGTGAGATCGGCCGCTGTGTCCACAGTGAGCGGGAGACGCACAGCGACTATGTTGCTCATTTGATTTCTACCATTGATTGTGATTTGTCCGGTTTGCGTGTCATGGTGGACTGCGCCAACGGTGCAGCTGCCGCTACGGCACCGCAGCTGTTTCGTCAGCTGCCCATTATGGCGGACTTTATCAGCATTGACCCCGATGGCGTGAATATCAACGCCGATTGTGGCTCTACCCACATGGAGACCCTTGCCAGCATGACGGTGGCAGGGAAGTACGATCTCGGTATTGCCTTTGATGGCGATGCTGATCGCTGCTTGCTGGTAGATGAGCAGGGCAATATGATCGACGGCGACAAGGTGCTGGCTGTCTGTGCCGCTAAGCTGCGCAGGGAAGGAAAGCTCACCAACGATACTGTGGTGGCTACCGTCATGTCCAATCTCGGCCTCCACGAGTTCTGCCGCAATGAAAAGCTTGCCCTCCTCTGCACAGCGGTTGGTGACCGCCATGTGCTGGAGAAGATGCTGGAGGGTGATTATGCCCTCGGCGGTGAGCAGTCGGGCCATACCATCTTCCGTGAGTATGCCACCACCGGTGACGGTCAGCTGACGGCGCTGCAATTCCTCTGCGCACTGGCACAGTCCGGTAAGAAGGCGTCTGAGCTGGTATCCTGCTGCAAGCAGTATCCGCAGGAGCTTATTAATGTGACGCTGGATGAGGAGAGCGGCGCAAAAGAGCGGGTGCTTTCCAGTGATGCCCTGTGGGCTGCCGTAAAGGAGAAAGAAGCGGAATTGGCAGGGGAGGGGCGTATTCTCATTCGCGCCTCCGGTACAGAGCCTCTGATCCGTGTGATGGTGGAGGCCAAAACCGATGAAATTGCCCATAAGACGGCGACAGATTTGGCAGATATGGTAAAAACGCTGTGAAAAAAAGTACATTTTCACAAAAATGCGCAGATTACTTGACAAATTATTTATGAAAAGGGTATAATCAAGGATGTTGAACGGTAGAGAAGTAGGTTTTTCCTATTTGGAGACTTTGTCGGACGAGGCTCTTTGCGCCGAGGTGCGGCAGGGTAACCGCGATGCCGAGGAGGTATTGGCTG
This sequence comes from Vescimonas sp., assembly GCA_045543255.1. Classification (GTDB taxonomy): domain Bacteria; phylum Bacillota; class Clostridia; order Oscillospirales; family Oscillospiraceae; genus Vescimonas. Next base: position 6,356 of record JAZQMH010000134.1, on the reverse strand, counting down.
CTCGGTATCATCGTCTTGTTCGCGCCATCGCCCACCCCTTCTTTTTGGCGGGCGGCGACAGTGAGGATCTCTTACAAGAGGGAATGCTGGGGCTTATCAAGGCGATGCGAGAATATGACGCAGAACAGGGGGCGGCATTTGCCACTTTTGCCGATGTATGTATCCGTCGTCGTCTCTATACCGTGCTGAAGGCTGCGTCCTCCGGCAAACATAAGGCATTAAATCAAGCACTTCCCTTGAATCCTTCGCTCTTTGACCTCGCTTTTGCACAGAACGACCCCGAGCTATTGCTGATCGACAGAGAAAAAACCGCCGATCTTCTCGAGTACGCTTGCAAACAGTTATCCGCCTTTGAAGCCAAGATTTTAGGGTACTATTTAGACGGTCTTACCTGTCGTGAGATCGCGCAAACTGTTGGCAAGCCGCCGAAATCGGTGGAAAATGCTGTACAGCGCATCCGCCGCAAAGTCGGGCGGGAACTTCATCAAGGCGATATCAGCAATGGCTGAGCGCAATATATTTTTTCTCAAAAGAGAGGGTAAAATCATGTACGAAGACAAGACTTTAGTTTGCAAAGAGTGTGGTAGTGAGTTCGTGTTCACCGCCGGTGAGCAGGAGTTCTATGCAGAGCGCGGCTTCCAGAACGAGCCCCAGCGCTGCAAGGCTTGCCGCGATGCTCGCAAGAACGCTGCTCGCGGTCCCCGTGAGTACTTTACCGCTGTTTGCGCCGCTTGCGGTGGCGAGGCAAAGGTTCCCTTCGAGCCCAAGTCCGATCGTCCCGTTTACTGCAGCGATTGCTTCGCTAAGATGCGTCAGGACGGCTAATCAAACCACACACTTTGATTACAATTTTATAAACGAAGAGGACACACAGTTGTGTGTCCTCTTTTCTGCTTTTGATTCGCATTTTTCTGTTGAAACTTATCCTAATTTGGGGTATACTAGATGCGATATTTCATTTCGGAGGTAAATTCCCATGATCGAAATCACCAAGGATACCATTATCGGCGATATTCTGGACATCGCTCCCCAGACCGCTCCCGTGTTCCTGTCCATCGGTATGCACTGCCTGGGCTGCCCCTCTTCCCGCGGCGAGACCGTTGAAGAGGCCTGCGCCGTTCACGGTGTTGATGTTGACAAGCTGCTGGCAGTGGTCAACGAGGTCGCCAATAAGAAGGCCGAGTAAATAAAGTATCGTAGCTGAACGCATACGGTTGTGCCGTATGCGTTTGCTATGCTTTTGGAGAGAGAATGAGACAGTTACAGTTACAGCCCCGTCTGCAACTTTTGGCCTCGCTAGTTCCCGAGGGCAGCCGCTTGGCAGATGTGGGAACAGACCACGGTTATGTGCCCGTATACCTGCTGCAGCGCGGTTTGATCAGCGGGGCAATCGCCTCCGACATCGGTGCAGAACCCTTACAGCACGCGAAAAACACAGCTGCGGAGTATGAGGTAGAGGGGATCGACTTCCGTCTTTGCCCGGGTCTCGATGCTGTTGCGCCTGAAGAATGCGATACTATCCTCATTGCAGGTATGGGCGGCGAGACTATCATCACCATCTTAGAAAACGCACCGTGGACGAAGAGGGGAGAGCATCTTCTCCTGCTGCAGCCTATGACGAAGGTGGAAATGCTGCGTAAATGGCTTGCTGACAACGGATATACCTTTACAGGCGAACGGTTGGTTTTTGATAAAGATCACCTCTATCCCATCATGCTGGTACGGGGTGGAACACAGGAAAAGCTCACCTTAGGGCAGCAATACGGCGGCGTGATGCTGGATGGTGACTCGCTGTATGGTGAGTATCTCGACGAACGCATCATGAAACTGACAGTAGCCATTGATGGCTTGATGCGCGCGAAAAATGAGGCGCAGCGTGCTACTGCCGAGGAGATGCAAGAAATTCGCACGGCATTGATAGAGAAAAGGAGAACGATATGATCACGGTTCGTGATGTTGAGAAATATTTGTATAGCTGGGCGCCCCGTGAGCTGGCAGAGAGCTGGGATAACGTGGGCTTGCTGGTAGGCGATGGGGAAGCAGAGGTAACGCGTGTGCTGGTATCCCTCGACATTACCGAGGCGGTGGTGGACGAGGCTGTTGCACTGGGCGCAGACCTTATTGTAGCCCATCACCCCATTATGAACTGCACTTGGCATCCCGTTCAGTCCTTGACCAGCGACAGCGCTTTGGGCCGTATGGTCAGCAAGCTGATGAAGAACGGCATTTCTGCCATCTGCATGCACACCAATCTGGATGCTGCTGATGGTGGTGTCAACGATATTTTGGCCCAGACCCTTGGTTTGACCGATCTTGTTTCCCTCACGGAGGAAAAAATTGGTCGTGTCGGCACATTAAAATGTGAAATGCCCCTTGTAGAGTTCGTACAAGATGTGGTAAAATACTTAGGATGTAATGGTGCGCGGTTTACCGACTGCGGCAAGCCTGTCCATCGTGTGGCGGTAGGCGGCGGTGCTTGTGGTGATTATATCCCTCAGGCCATCGCTTTGGGCTGCGATACTTTCGTGACCTCCGACCTGAAGTACCACGCTTTTTTGGATACCAAGGAGCTGAACCTCATTGACGCAGGGCATTTCCCCACGGAGAATGTGGTTTGCCCTGTGGTGGCAAAGCGGCTGGAAGCAGCGTTTCCTGCACTGGACGTTACATTGACAAAAATCCACGACCGCGAGGTCATTCAATACTGCACAAAGGAGAACTAAAACCATGTCCGGACATTCCAAATGGCACAATATTCAGAAGACGAAGGGCGCACAGGATGCCAAGCGCAGCGCTGCTTTCACCAAGATCGCTAAGGAGATCATCGTGGCTGTGAAGCAGGGCGGCAGCGGCGACCCCAACAATAACTCCCGTCTGGCAACCGTCATCGCTAAGGCAAAGGCTGCCAACATGCCCAACGATAACATCAAGCGCACCATCGATAAGGCACTGGGTGCCGGTAATACCGACAACTACGAGTCCGTTACTTACGAAGGCTACGGCCCCTCCGGCGTCGCCGTCATCGTGGAGGCTCTGACCGATAACCGTAACCGTACCGCTCCCGAGATCCGTCACTATTTTGATAAGTACGGTAAGGGCATGGGCGCACAGGGCTGCGTCAGCTGGTCCTTCGATCGTAAGGGCGTGATCATCATCAACAATGAGGATGAGGAACTGGACGAGGAAGTCGTCATGATGGACGCTCTGGACACCGGTGCTGAGGACTTCGAGGCCAGCGGTCCCGTGTTCGAAGTGACCACCGATCCCGACAGCTTCAACGATGTGGTTGCGGCTCTCGAGGCTAAAGGCTACACCTTCGTCAGCGCCGAGATCGAGATGGTGCCTCAGAACTACATCAAGCTGGACAGTGAGGATGACATCAAGATGATGACCAAGCTGCTGGACATGATGGAGGACAACGAGGACGTGCAGAACGTGTGGCACAACTGGGATCAGGACTAATCTATCTGTGATAAGCACCGCTTCACTTTTTGTGAAGCGGTGCTTTTATTTCTATTCTCCTTAGCTTTTTCACCAAAGCCTCCAAGGTTTTCGACGGCTTTTTCAGCCCAACGCCCATTGTTTCCTATGATGAAAAAGGGCTATAATGTCCTTATTACAGTTTTCATTGGAGGCGCTATTTCCATGTATCATATTAAAACACTGAACTCCATCTCTGAAGTAGGTTTGGATCGCTTTGACCCCGCACAATATATGATTTGCGGCGATGAGTACTGCCTTGAAGGCATTCTCGTCCGTTCTGCCAAGATGCACGACTACGAGTTCCCAGAGAGTCTGCTGGCCATCGCTCGTGCCGGTGCAGGTGTCAACAATATTCCCTTGGATCGCTGCAGCGAGGCCGGCATTGCCGTATTTAACACCCCCGGTGCCAACGCCAACGCGGTGAAGGAACTGGTGCTGTGCGCCCTGTTGATGAGTTCCCGTGACATTGCCGGCGGTATTCGCTGGGTACGGGAGCAGGCCGCTGCCGGTGTTGAAGTTTCCGAAGTAGTGGAGAAGTGGAAGTCCGCATTTATCGGTCCTGAGCTGTACCACAAGTCCCTCGGTATCATTGGCCTCGGTGCTATCGGCGCTTTGGTGGCCAATATGGCCATCAAACTGGGTATGGATGTGTATGGTTACGATCCTTTCCTGTCCGTCGACTCTGCTCTGCGCCTTGACCGCCATATCCATGTGGTGAAGGATGTGCAGGAACTCTATAAGAAGTCCGATTATATCACCATCCACACCCTGTACACTCCCGATACGGCAAAGATGATCAATGCAGAGGCTTTTGCCGCCATGAAGCAGGGGGTACGCCTTGTGAATCTGGCCCGTGGCGAGATTGTGGACGACGATGCTGTGTTGGCAGCCTTGGATACCGGAAAAGTTGCCGCCTATGTGACCGACTTCCCCAATAACCGTCTCTTGGAAGCACCTCATGTCATCGGCATGCCCCATTTGGGTGCCTCTACCCCCGAGAGTGAGCAGAACTGCGCCGTCATGGCGGTAGATCAGGTGCGCGAGTATTTGGAGTATGGTAACATCACCAACTCTGTCAACTATCCTGCCGTCAATATGGATCCCAGCGGCGTAATGCGTCTGTGCATCATTCATAAGAATGTGCCCGCCATGCTGGCCAACATTACGGCGCTGCTGAGCCGTGACCATGTGAACGTGGAGAATCTCAGCAACAAATCCCGCGGCGACTATGCCTATACGCTGGTGGATTTGGGCACGAAGGTAGGAGAGGACGTCATTGAAGATGTCCGTAATCTTGAAAATGTGATCCGCGTCCGCGCAATTGAATGGTAAATCTTAAGAAGGCAGCTCGCAAGAGCTGCCTTTTTGCTCATCTTGCAATCAAGGATAAAATAACATATAATATACGCAACAAACTCCGAAAGGAATGTATTGATATGGAAGTAACATTACAGCATCTGACCAAGCGATTTCCTGCCAGCAGCAAAAAGGGCAAGGATGTTATTGCCGTGAATGATTTTAATTTCGTGATTCCCGATGGAAAGCTGATCGGTCTGTTAGGTCCTTCCGGCTGCGGTAAATCTACTGCTTTGAATCTTTTGTCGGGTCTTTTGAAGCCCACATCCGGCAAAATTTTCTTCGGTGACGATGATGTGACGAACCTGCCTGCGGAGAATCGCGGTGTAGGTCTTGTGTTTCAGAATTATGCATTGTATCCCCATTTGACCGTGAAGCAGAACATCACTTTCCCGCTGGAAAACCGCAAGGGAAAGGACAAGCTCACCAAACAGCAAATGTCGGATATGGCGTTGGAGGCAGCAAAGCTGGTGCAGTTGGAGGGCTTGATGGATCGCAAACCCAGTGAGCTTTCCGGTGGTCAGCAGCAGCGTGTAGCCATTGCCCGTGCGCTGGTGAAGATGCCCCGTATCTTGCTGTTGGACGAGCCTCTTTCCAATTTGGATGCCCGTTTGCGTCTGCAGACTCGTGAGGAGCTGCGCCGCATTCAGCGGGAGACAGGGATCACCACCATCTTTGTTACCCACGATCAGGAAGAGGCTATGTCCATTTCCGATCTTATCATCGTGATGAAGGATGGTATTATCCACCAAATCGATCTTCCTCAGGCGGTATACGATTCTCCTGTGGATCTCTTTGTTGCCAAGTTTTTGGGTACGCCGCCTATCAACGTGTTCGAAGGCTATGTAAAAGGGGAGAAGCTGTACATCGGCGAGGAGGCTGTACTGGATGTGCCCGGCGTTACCGATCAGGAGGTAACGGCTACCATTCGTCCCGAGGGTTTTATTCTTGCTGAGGATGGCGCACTGACCTGCAATCTCAATCGCGTGGAGGTCATGGGCCGCGATATCAGCGTGGTTTCTACCCACCCCTTATGCGAAAACGAGAGCATTCGCTCCATTATCAGCGCTGAGAATATTGCCCAGATCACAGGGAATACGGTGCGCTTTGATCTCAAGGAGGACAAGGTGTTCCTGTTCCACAAGGAGACGGAACAGCGGATCGAGTTTTAACTGAGGAGAGCAAGTATGGAAAACAACAATCGAAAGGGATGGCTGTACTTACTGCCTGCCATTGCTTTTCTCGGTCTGTTCATGGTGTATCCCCTCATTGATGTGTTTATCTACTCCTTTGAAGAGGGCTACAACTTCGCATCTCAGACCTATTTGGGTATTGGCGGCTATAACTACGGCTATGTGCTGCATGATCCCTACTTCTTGCAGGCGTTGAAGAATACCTTCATCCTCGTCATTATCACTGTGCCTGTGTCTACAGGTCTTGCACTGCTGATTTCTGTGGGACTAAGCTCCATCAAAAAGGTGCGGGAACTGTATCAGACGATTTTCTTCCTGCCGTAT
>JAZQMH010000133.1:0-2618 GCA_045543255.1 Vescimonas sp. | reverse complement strand
GATCTGATCCCTGAGAAGATCAAGGCAAAGCTGGCAAATACCGGCCTGTGGGATGTGGATCCTGTCAACCTCTTCCGTATCACTTGGAAGAATGAGGCTAAGGATTTCGGCGGCCTCTATCAGTCCGTCCCCAACTATGTGGAGATCCCCAGCGTCCTCTCCGGCGTCAAGTGCCGCATCCTCGCCATGGCAGGCAAGTGGTTCCCCACGGGCTGCCATAAGGTGGGTGCCTCCTTCGGCTGCCTGGCCCCCCGTCTGGTGACCGGTCAGTTCGATGCTACTTACCATCACGCCGTGTGGCCCTCCACCGGTAACTACTGCCGCGGCGGCGCTTTCAACTCCAAGCTGCTGGCCTGCGACAGCGTGGCCATCCTGCCCGCCGAGATGTCCAAGGAGCGTTTCGACTGGCTCAGCAAGATCGCCGGTCAGGTTATCGCCACCCCCGGCTGCGAGTCCAACGTCAAGGAGATCTTCGACAAGACTTGGGAGCTGAAGGCCGATCCCACCATGATGATCTTCAACCAGTTTGAGGAGATGGGCAACCCCCTGTGGCACTACAATGTCACCGGTAACGCTCTGGCAGACCTGTACGAGGCTGTGAAGAAGCCCGGTCAGCGTCTGGCCGGTGCCTGCTTCACCTCCGGCTCTGCCGGCACCATGAGCGCAGGCGATCGTCTGAAGGATCTGTATCCCACCATGAAGCTGGGCGTTGGTGAAGCACTGCAGTGCCCCACCATCCTTGATAACGGCTTCGGCGGTCACCGCATCGAGGGTATCGGTGATAAGCACATCCCCTGGATCCACAACGTGAAGAATACCGATATGGCCATCGCCATCGACGATGAGGACTCCCAGCGTCTGCTGCGCCTGTTCAACACTGCGGATGGTCAGGCATATCTGAAGAACGAGCTGGGTCTGGACGATGAGCTCATCGAGAAGCTGACCTGGCTGGGTATCTCCGGCATCGCCAACGTGCTGTGCTGCATCAAGATGGCAAAGTACTATGAGCTGACCGAGGACGATATCCTCTGCACCGTGCTGACCGACTCTGCCGGTATGTACGGCAGCCGTATCGAGGAGCTGAACGAGGCTCACGGTGCCTACAGCCTGCTGGAGGCTGCCAAGGATCACTCCCTCCACATGCTGGGTCTCAAGACCGACAACCTGATGGAGCTGACCTACGCCGACCGCAAGCGCATCCACAACCTGAAGTACTACACTTGGGTGGAGCAGCAGGCCCGCGACGTGAAGGATCTGAATGCTCTGTGGTACGACACCAAGGGCACTTGGGATGCCGTCCACGCACAGGCCGACGAGCTGGATGCCCTCATCAACGAGTTTAACGAGGCAACCGGCCTGCTCAGAGCTCTTTGATAATGGCGTAAAAAGAACATAGAGCAATGCTTTCAGGGGCAGGGCGTTTGCCCTGCCCCTGTTTGGTTCTTGGAGGTATTGTGGAAACAAGAAAGCGGTTGCGTCTGCCAACCTATAACTATCGGCAGAATGGTGCTTATTTTGTAACCATCTGCACAAAAGAACGCAGGAACAGCTTGTCACGGGTTGTAGGGGCTGGCGCTTGTCGACAGCCCGCAAAATGCGGGGCGTCATAAATGCCGCCCCCTACAAAGGTTGCTTGAGGCTTCTTGGTATGTCGTACGGGCCGATGCCCACATCGGCCCGCACACCACGTTATCCCCGTTCTTTTTGACCGAGATATGCGCTGCGGGACGTGGCCTGCGCATGCTTCAAAGATTCCAACGCCGCGCCGTAGTTACAATGTTCAATATCGTTGATGGCTTTCCCAACAGCGCGGTAGAGATAGGAAAAATACATCGGCGCATCCACCAGTTCCATATCCAAAAACTCCAATTCAGAATACATAATTTCAACCTCTTTTCTCTTTTTGATTCAACAGTAGCATAGTGCAATACAAATTGCAATACATTCCGTAATACGCATAGTGAAATACAATTTGTCATATAAATTATATGACGAGGTGTATTATGGATAATTTCAAAATTCCTAAAGTTCCTGTTTCTTCTACTAAATCCATTCGCTTTCAGAATTCGATGATTGAAGAAATTGAAGAAGCTATCCGTGGTACGGATTGCACCTTCTCTGCCTTCGTAGTGAGCGCAGTACGTTGGGCGTTGGACAATCTTGAGAAGCAGGAAGCGGAGGAGAAAAACTGATTTCCTACAAGGAGACTTCTCTATGAAAAACGTAAAATACGGTCAGTGTGTCCGCTGCGGCAAGACCTATGAGGCCACCCCCGATTTGACCAACTGCGAATGCGGCGGCATTCTCGACATCGTCTACGATTACGACTACATTAAGTCCGTCCTCACCAAGGAAAAGCTGGCTGCGCGGGATAACCGCACCATGTGGCGTTACCGTGAGCTGCTGCCCATCGAGGAAACCACTCCCGACACCCCTCTGCGGGTAGGTTGGAGCCCCCTCTATGAAGAGCCCAAGCTTGCTGAGATGCTTGGCATCCGTAAGCTGTGGGTGAAGGATGATGGTCAGAACCCCACCGCTTCTCTGAAAGACCGCGCCAGCGCCATGGCAGTTGCCAAGGCACTGGAGGCAGGGGCAGAGACCATCGCCTGCTCCTCCAC
>JAZQMH010000132.1:0-8288 GCA_045543255.1 Vescimonas sp. | reverse complement strand
GTGGAGCTCCCCCCGCCGGAGGACCTCCCCCCGCCACCGCCGCCACCGGAGGAGCTTCCGCCACCGCCGCCGGAGGGCGTGGAGGTGTAAGCCTTCTGGGTGTAGACGGGCTGGAAGGTCATATCTCCCTCACCCATCACGATGGCCTGGCCGGAATAGTACTTATTGTTGGCGCTGTCCACCCAGTGGGAGAAGGTGTAGGTATAGTTGCTGTCGGGGCTCTTGATGGGGCCGCTGTCGGGCGCGGTGAACACCGTGCCTGCTGCGGCAGTGCCCGTTCTGTAGGCAACTGCGTTGGACTTAAGGAAGGTGTAACGATACTCGTTGGTGTACTTGGCGTACAGGGTAATGTTCTCTGCCACGATGGGAGAACCGGGCAGGATCTGCACGCCGTCGCTGGTGTACCAGCCCACGAACTCCACAGAGCTGTTCTTCACCGTTACGCTGGGCAGCTCACCATAGACGATGCTGTCCAGAGAGTAGGTCTTGGAGCTGTAGGCGCTGGTGCCGTTGCTGCCGGCATCGAAGGTGACCGTGAAGGAATCGCTGCTGGGGATAGAGGGGGTAGTCACATCGGGAGTCTTCTGTGCGCCCACCGTGAAGGCGGATTCCTTCAGCGTGTAGACCGTGCCGCCCACCGTAGCCGTCAGCTTATAGGTGTAGTTGCCCTGCTTCAAGGAACTGTAGGACACGCTGCTGTCGAGATTGCTCAGATCATAGAACGAGGCGTTGGGATAGGCGTTCACACTGATGGAAGAGCTCACGATTTGCAGATTCACATTGGTGATCTTGCCGGAGCAGGAGATCATGCCGCGGACGGGGAAACCGCTATCCTTCTCGTGAAGCTCCGTTTTGCTGTCGGGGTAGATCAGATGATTTAAGGTAAAATCAGCAGCATCCTTGACAACAGGGGAGAGATTCCAATAAGAAGGCTCGATCTTGGAATTGGAGGTATACCGTGCATACAACTTCAATTCACCGCCGGCACCGATAGAGCCGCCGGTAACCTGCATACCATTCTCGGTGAACCAGCCTACGAAAGACCAGCCGTTTGCGGCGGTCACGTCATGGAGTTTCTTAGCTACGAAGTCAGAGGAAGTTCCGGCCTCGAAAGAGGCGGTGCTTCCCTCAGCGATCGTGCCCTTATCACCGGTGATAAAGGTGACGGTGAGGGTATTGGTATTTGCTGCGGTGTTGGCGTTGGTCTCGGCAGCTGTATTGGTTTCCGTGCTGCCGCTTGTCTCAGTACCGCTGCTTGCTGCGGGATCGGTCGTCGTCTCTGTGCTGGAAGCGGACTCGGTGTTGGCGGGAGAAACAGCGTAGCTGAAAGTTTCCACCTTATCCTTGTCAGAAGGCGTAGCAGTAATGGTTTGTGTCACATCCGTACCTGCCGTGCCCACCATAACCAGTGTATCATTTTTCACGGAGAGATATGTACCGGTAGCCTTATTTTTCAAGCCTCCATTGCTGTCGATGTACCACAGCTGAGAGTCGCTGGTGGAGGGCGTGGTCAGCGTTACCTCGCCAAAGCCATCCGTGCCTGCCGTGCCGCCGGTAAGGCGCAAGGTGGCGTTGTCCACCACGGTATTGACGGTGTAAGCACCGAGGCCGGAGAGATAGCTCAAGGTAAACTTAGCGGGAGTACCGGCATTTTCACCTGCGGTGTTGATCACCTTGACGGCGCTGCCCGTCACGCCCAGTGCCAGCGTAGAGGCATCCTTCTTCAGCGCGATGGTATAGTTACCCTCGCTGAGGGGTGCCAGAAGGAACGCATTCTCCTGCAGCATGGCCAGCGCATCGGCGGGCTCGTTGACATTCAAGCGGCGATAGACCGCCAGCTGCACACCGGAGGAAGAGCCGTACCAATAGCGCAGCACCTTGCCGTCCACATCGTACTTAGCCGCCAGAGAGCCGCTCATCTTTGCAGCGCCGCTGTAATCATCCACCACCTTGCCGCTCTGGGCATAGATGGCCATGATGATGTCCCGCTCCGCCTGATTGGCAAAGCCGCCCAGAGACGCAAACGCGTCCTTCACAATACTCGCTGCACCGCTGGGACCATGATGCACGGCACGGCTCCAAATGACGTTCTTCAGCGCCACGGAATAGTTGTCGATATCAAAATAGTAACCGCTGCTGGAGCTGGTAATCAGAGAAATGGCCTTATCATAGATCTGAGACTTGGAGAAAGACTCCTGAGCGGTAAAGAAGGCGCTGCCGTAATCCGCGGCAACCTCCAGCCACGCCTGATCGAACAGAGGGCCGCAGCCTGCGCCGTTACTGTAATAGGCGCGGTACAGGCGGTCGCCGATGGCGTAGATCGCCGTATTGGTGGCGGCAGTTCTGCACCAGTTGATGAAAGATTCCACCGTACCGGTCTTGCTGGCGAACATATACGCGCCATAGGACTTTCCGCCGGGGTCGCCTGCCACAGTAGAGATCATGGCCGCGGCCTGTGCGTCCGTATTGGTTTTGCCCGTTTCATAATAGCGGCTCAGCAGACCCAACGACGTGGTATTGCTCCAACTGGGCGTTGCCACCACAGCCACCAAACTCAACAGCAGCGCCAGACTCAAGATCAGCGCCGTACCTCTCCGTAGCAATTTCATATCTCTGCACCTCAACTCTACCTTAGATTTCGTATCAGGACAACGTAAACCAAGCCCCTTGACAGACCCAAGGCGCAGATTTACATAATAATATTCAAAGCAAGTATACCATTCGCGGGGGAACTTGTCTACATAAAAAACGAAAAAAACACAAAAAATTGAAGGTTTTTGCCGTAGAAACACCATATTTAGGAGCAATTCCCCGTAATTGGATTTCTCTTCCCGCCAAAAGCAGGAAAAAACTGGGCAAAAGCCGCAATTTATGTCAACATAAAATTGTGGAGGCGGTGATCCCGCCTCCACAACCGATGGTATAGTTTATTGTACCGCCTCTGCCCAGTGGTTATCCACCAGCGCCGCAAAGTCCACCCACTGGTCTTTCTGAAGCTCCCCCGCTTCCGTCATCACCGCCTCCAGCCGCTCAAGGGATGCCTGCTTCATCACAAGTCCCGTGTTCCACGCGTCGATGGCTCTGTGCCGCGCTGTTACCTCTGCCAGCACCCCAAGATCCGTGTCAGGGAACTGGGGCAGCATCACCTGCGCCACCTCTTCATCGGTGTGAGTTTCGATCCATGTCATGGCCTTATGGAGCGCCCGACAGAAGCCTGCAACAAGGTCACTGTTCTCCTGCAAATAGGTCTGGGAGGCGAAGTAAGCCGTATAGGGGATCTCGCCGCTCTCCTCGCCGATGGAGCAGAGGAGATAGCCCTGCCCTGCCTCGATGACCTCCGTCGCCGCCGGCTCAAACAGGGCCACATAGTCCCCCTGCCCGCCGGTGAAAGCCCCCGCCATCATGTTGAACTGCACCGAGGTATCCACCACTGCATCCACATGGGGCACCACGCCGTTTTGCTTCATCACATACTCCAGCGTCATCTCCGGCATGCCGCCCTTGCGCCCGCCGATGATGGTCTTGCCCCGCAGATTCTCCCACGAGAAATCCTCCTCGGTGCGCCCGATGAGGAACGAGCCGTCCCGCTTCGTCAGCTGGGCGAAAATGCGGGGATAGTCGTCTTTGCCCTGATTGTAAATGTAAATGCAGGCCTCAGGCCCTGCCAAGCCGATGTCGCTCTGGCCCGATACCACGGCGGTCATGACCTTATCCGCCCCGCCGCCGTTTGTCAGTTCAATGGCGATGCCCTCTTCCTCAAAGAACCCCAACTCCATAGCCACATACTGTGGCGCGTAGAATACCGAGTGGGTCACTTCGTTAAGCCGCACCGTCACCAAATCCTTCGACTCCTGCGAACACCCGCACAACACAGCCGACAGCATTACCAACGCCGCCAGCACCACACAAATTCCCTTTCTCATACCAATACCCCCCATAAACGATGAATCAATTTTTCTGCCACGACTACCAAGCGATACATAATGACCGCCGCCACTGCCAGCAGCAGTACCGCCGTCAGCACCAAGTCCATGTTAAACACCTGTGAGCCGTAGACGATGAGATACCCCAATCCTGCCTTTGACACAAGGAATTCCCCCATAATGACGCCTACCCACGAAAGGCCCACGTTTACCTTCAGCGTGTTTAAAAGCGTCCCATAGTTGGCAGGCAGCACCAGCAGCCGCAGCATCTGTCCCCTTGTGGCCCCCAGCGTCGCCATAAGGCGGATCTTCTCCCTGTCTGTGGTGCGAAATCCCTCGTACATATTGAGGATGGTGACAATGAGGGAGATGGCCAGCGTCATGACGATGATGGCCCCCATTCCCGCCCCCATCCACACGATGAAAATGGGCCCCAGCGCCGTTTTCGGCAGGGCGTTCAGCACCACCAAGTAGGGGTCGAGCACACGGCTGAGAGTGGGAGAGTACCACATGGCGATGGCCACCGCCGTCCCCAGCACCGTCCCCAGTGTGAAGCCCACCACCGTTTCCAAGCAGGACATTCCGATGTGTAAGAGCACCTCGCCGCCGCGGCACAGATTGAGAAACGAGCCCACCATCCGCGTGGGTGAACTGGTGAGAAATCCGTCGCTAAGTCCCACGCGGCAGCTCAGTTCCCAAAAGAGAAAGAACCCCGCCAGCAGCGAAATCTGCCAGATACGGATGCGGCGGCGCTGACGGTGCAGGGCGGTCAAATACTGCTGCCGCCGCAGCGAGACCGCGTTTTCCTTCATGTTAGCTCCAGCTCCTTCCAGATACTGTCAAAGAATCCCGAAAAAAGGGGGCTTTCCCGCCGCTGCAAGGGCGTCAGCTGCCGCAGCTGCTCCATGTCAAAGACCTTCTTCACCGTGGCGGGCCGCCGTGATAAGACCACCACACGGTCCGCCATACTGACCGCCTCGGAGATGTCGTGGGTCACCAGCAGGGCCGTCTTTCCCTCGGAGCGGATAATGCGCCAAATGTCCCCCGACACCGTGAGCCGCGTCTGATAATCCAGCGCCGAGAAGGGCTCATCCAGCAGCAGAAGGTCGGGGTCGGTAGCCAGCGTCCGAATAAGGGCACACCGCTGCCGCATCCCGCCCGAGAGCTGCTGTGGGCGCAGGCGGGCAAAGTCTGCAAGGCCATACCGCGCCAACAACCCATCCACATGGCGCAGATGTTCCTCGTCGACCTCGCGGCGAATTTGCAGCCCCAGCAAAACGTTATCCCGAATGGTGCGCCATGAAAACAGCTGATCCCGCTGTGGCATGAAGCCCACCCGTCGGCTCGGGCCTGCCACCGTTTCACCGCAGACGGTGACGGCGCCGCCATCGGGCTGTTCTAAGCCGGCGATGACGCTCAACAGGGTAGATTTTCCGCAGCCTGAGGGCCCTACCAGCGCTACAAATTCCCCCTTTGCCACATGAAAGCTCACCTTCCGCAGCGCCTCCACCTCCCCCTCCTTCGTCTGATAGGTGAGGGAAATGTCCCGCAGCGCGATGCTATTTTCCATAGTGCCTGCCTCCCAAGGTGAAGAATGGAGGGGAAAGCCTCCCCTGCATTAGTATATTGCGCCGCGCCCCATAGGGTTCCTCGTTGACTTTTTGCAAGCGGTGATGTAGTATGAAAGCAACAAAATTTTAACTTAAGGAGGCCTCCTTCTATGAAGAACGTGATTTCCACCACCAATGCCCCCGCCGCCATCGGCCCCTACTCTCAGGCCATCGACTGCGGCGCTTTCCTCATCACCTCCGGTCAGGTGCCCTTCGACCCCGCCACCGGTGTGATCGTGGAGGGCGGCATTGAAGAGCAGACCCGCCAGTCCCTCAATAATGTCAAGGCCATCTTGGAGGCCGCCGGCCTCACCATGGACAACGTGGTCAAGACCACCGTGTTTTTGCAGAACATGGGCGATTTCGCCGCCATGAACGCCGTGTATGCCGAGTTCTTCACCGAGGGCCAGTATCCCGCCCGTTCCGCCGTGGAAGTGGCAGCCCTCCCCAAGGGCGCACTGGTGGAGATCGAGACTATTTGCGTGAAATAGTCAATAAAGAAAACCGCCCTGTGAAAATTTCACGGGGCGGTTTTGCTGTATCGGCGCGTAGCGCCCTTGGCCCCCTCAGCTTCGCGCTAAGAGCCGCACTTCGTGCGGTTGCGCTCTCGCACGCCCGCCTGCGGGCGGGTGTGACGAGGGGGCTGGATTTTTGCGAAGCAAAAAGACTGGGGGAGAGAAAAGAACAGGCACAGCAGAAACCTGCTGTGCCTGTTGTCAGTTAGGAAAATCTCTTAGAACATTTCCTTGCTCATGCGGTCGATCTCAGCATCAACAGCGGGGCCCACGCCGAAAGCGGTGAAGGGCATACCGGCGGTGAGGCAGGGGATGAAAGCGTGAGTACCGCACTTACGGCAGGCGCGCTCCATCTCGGCAGCCACCATCTCCTGCGTCCAGTTGGGGACATCCAGCACGCGGGTCTCGATCTCGCCCATGAAGGTGATCTTGTCGCCGTACTTCTCGATCAGCTCGGGCAGATCATTGGTGGGGATGCCGCCCTGCCAGATATCCACGCCCATCTCCACCATGAAGGGGACGAGGTTCTTGCCGTAGCCGTCGTTGTGGTGCACGATCAGCACGCCGTTTTCCTTGTAGAAGCCGTAGATCTTCTTATAAGCGGGCAGGATGAACTCCTCAAACATAGCGGGGGAGAGGAAGGAGTTCTCCGTTGCGCCCCAGTCATCGTGGTGCAGCACGGCCTCGATGTGGCACTTCTCGATCATCACCTTAGCAAAGTCCAGCTCGCACTCCACCAGGAAGTCGATGAGATCATGAACCTCTTCGGGCTCTTCATAGAAGTTGGCCAGTGCATCCTCCATGCCCACCAGGGCGTGGAGACGCTCGAAAATACCCTGGGTCTGCACAGCGCAGACATACTGATTGTCGCGGTCGGTCTGAGCGGCGATGCCGTTGAGCATACCCCAGTAACCGGGATCCTCGGGGATGAAGGGCTTGTGGAGGATTTCACGCCACTTGGTGATGTCCTTCAGCACGCGATGCTCGTCATCGTGGAGGGGGAATGCGCCCATCTGACCATCGGGCAGCGTCCAAGTCACGCCGAACTGATCCACAGCATCGGGAGAGCCGGGGAACACAGGATAGTTGCCCATGTAGTAGGTGTCGGGCACCAGCAGATTCAAGAACTCATACTGCTTCACAAAACGGTCGGGCTTGCCGCCCTTGGTCATTACCTCGCGCAGGTTTTCCTTAACAGTTAACATTGGTTACCTCCAAGTCTTTTCTATAGAGAAAAGTTGTTCTATCGTCTATGCTAAAGGAAAAATTACCATCCGTCAACCTGTTTTTGTAAAAAGTTGCGAAAAAATTAGAGAGGGGTCGAAAGACCCCTCTCTATTAGAGCTAAAATGGTAATTTTTTGTGATTGCGGGCTGCAAAAAACTCTATTTTTCAAACCCCAAAAACAGCGCCGCCGCCCCGAAAAAGGGGAGGTTGCGGCTGCACCAAGAGATGCCCTCTGCCGTAAACAGCGGCCGAATGGCGCGGAAAAGAGGCAGCAGCCACGGCGGCATGTTGCCGAAGAGATAGTAGAACACCGTCACCGCCAGCGGCAGGAAGCATAGAAATCCCGCCCCAATGAGGATGACCCGCCCTTTCTTCGGCAAACGCAAATCTGCCCACAAAGACAGTGCCGCCACCAGCAGCGCTCCGAGTGCTGCCGTCCCCACAGGGCGACCCAGCAGCACATAGCGCACACGAGGCATCATGTTAAAAGTGGCGCTTGCCTGCTCGTTCAAATAGGGCAGCAGCCAAATCTCACACCCCAAAAACGCCAGCACCAGCACCCCCAGCACCGCCGTCCACACGATATACTTTTTCCCATAGCGGCGATAGGGGACAGGCTTTGCCCCGTAAATAAGCTCCGTCACATCGCAGCCCAACGCCTCGCTCAGTGCCGTCAGTGTCTCCACATCGGGCTGACATTTTCCCGTTTCCCAGTTGCTGACGGCCTGCCGCGTCACATGGAGCTTTTCCGCCATCTGCTCTTGGGTGAGATTTGCCCGCTTGCGCAGTGCAGCGAGATTTTTTGAGACCATGCGCCTCACCTCCTGCCTCTAAGCTAGCACCACGGCGCGAAAATGTCACGCAACGCTTTGTTGCATCACCGATTTGCCATGGAATAGATGGTCAAAGCATCTTCATAATCGAGATTTTTGAACTGACCGAAGGTGCGGGTGCGCCCGCGGGTAAAGCCGTCCGCCAGTGCGTTCAGCACGTCCTCCGTTACCTCGCCGATG
>JAZQMH010000131.1:0-7393 GCA_045543255.1 Vescimonas sp. | reverse complement strand
TAAAATTATGAATGAAGTTTTTGCTCTCGGAAACCTCCACGGTCTCGGGGGTCTTCATTTCCTCGGTCATTCTCTCACACTCCTTGTGTCAATGATAGTTTTGCCATAAAGGCCGATTTGATATTATACGCCATAACTGGCATAATTGCAAGATTTTTTCGCAGTCTCTTCCCCACTTATGCCTGCAAAATTCCATTAAGGGGCTTTAAAAGCCGCTTGTTGAAAAATTTTACCACATGACCTGTCAGCAGCGCACAGATCACCGTGCCCTCACGGGTGCCGATAATATGCCAGTCAAACAGGAACAGCGACAACACGATGGCCGCCGCCACACAGCAGACATCGAAGATAATCTTCATGTTTCCAAACTGGATGCCCATGGTGTCGGACAGGGCTTTTACAAAGGCCTCTCCCGAGTTCATGATGACGTTGGCGATAAAGGCCAGCGACACGCCGAAACCCAAGATCGTTGTACCCACAAGCACCATGACGATCTGCATGGGGTAGCTGTTCACAGGGATAAAGGCGGCGATCCACGAGCCCAAGTCAATGCACCAGCCGAAGATGAACGACAGGGGCACCTGCAACCACTGCACCTTTTGAAATTTCTTCCGCAGAAGCACGATCTGCCCAAAAATAAGGACAAAATTCCAAATAATCAGCCATGTGCCCATGGTGATGTCTGCAAAGCGATGGCTCATCACATTGGCAACGGAGGAGATGGGCGACACGCCCAGCATGCCGTGCTTGGTAAAGGCGATGCCCACAGCGGAGAAAAAGAGGCTGATGATGAAGAGGAGATAGCGTTTAATGATTTCTTTTCTGCTCACAGTCGTTCCTACGTTTCTTTCTAGTTACATCTGCTCCCACTCTTCGCGACTAAGGAGCAAATTCAGTGCCTCAAGCAAGCCCTTGGTGCTGATATGTTGGGGTAATTGCAGTTTTTTAATAAGCTCTGCCCTTCTTTGGGTGGAATTAGGGCCAATAAACCCCTTCTCCATCAAATCAGCAGAGGTAATGCCCGCGCTCTTACGAGGACTTTCCTCACCCAAAATGGTGGCACCACTGCGGCGCAGGGAGTCTAAAAGCTGGGCGGGGCTCATGCCCTCTACCCCCAGTTTTCCCTCCTTGCCTCCCTTCTTCTTGCGGCGCTCCTTGCCGAAAATATCGGGGACATAGGCCTGCTTCATGGTCTCGGGCGGCAGCACGCCCTTGAGATAGTTACGGATCACAAAGCCTGCGCCATCGGGGTCGGTCAGCAGCAGCACCCCCTGTTTTTCCGCGAGGCGGCGGAGGTAGTCCACCTTCTCCTTGTCGTTAAAGACCCCAAAGCCCTCGGTGGTGATGACGGTAGCATCTACCACCTGCAAGAGGGCGTTTTTATCGTAGCGACCCTCCACCACGATGACCTCTTTGATCTTCGGTTTCATCTGCCACCTGCCAGTTCCATCAAGAAGAGCTTCAATTCGCTCTCGGCGTTGATGCCCTTTTCGCTCTTCATGCGCCGATCCAGCGTCTGGGCACGGCGCAATGCAGCAGAACACCAGCGGCGATCCACGCGGCGCGCCGCCTGCAGCAAGAGCTTCGCAGGATAATCGGAGCTCATTTTCCACAGCTCCTTCAGCCAAAAGCGATCTTTCCCCTGCTCCAGTGCCAAACGGGCGGTGTAGAGGCGGCGCAGCTCCTTCCCCAGTGTCGCCAAAATGGCCACGGGCTCGGTCTGCATACGGAGAAGCTCAGAGAGAACATTGGCGGCCTTGTCAAACTCACCCGCCGTGACGGCGTTGGTAATGTCGAAAATCTTGGCATCCAAAATAGGCTCTGCCACGGCGTTGATGTCCTCAATGGTGATCATCTCACCCTTGGCGAAGGCACCGATCTTCTCCACCTCGGGGACAAGATCGCCCATGAGTGTACCGCAGGTGAACAGCAGATGGTCGGCAGCAGCGCCGTCAATATCGTGACCCAGCGCCTTAAAACGGCGGCGCAGCCAGTTTACCAGCGCACCCCGCTCCTGCTGCAAAAAGGCCACTTCCACCACATGCTCGTCCAGCGCGGCGCACAGCTTCTTCATCTTCTTATCCCGCTTATAGTCCAAGGTATCGCACAGGATGATAAGGGTGCAGTACTCAGGGAAATCCTCCAGCAGCGCCATCAGCGCCGTGCGGCTGCGCTCGTCCAGCTTGAAGATGTCCCAATCCTCCACAACAACCAGCGTATTCTGCGCCATCATGGGCATGGCCTCCACCACTTCCGTGAGCGCCTCCACCGTCAAGCCTTTGCCTGCAATGCGGTGGTAGTTAAACTCCTCAAAAGATGGCTCGATCAAGGCCTCACGCACCTTCTCAAGGTAGGTGTTCTTCAAATACCGCTCCTCGCCGTAGAAGATGTAGAGATTGCGGAGGCTCTCCGCCTTCAAATCCGCCAAAAGCGTGGTATATCCCTTGTCAGCGGCCATCTTCGTCACCTCCGTAAATGGTAATGTCACCCTCTTCGTCCGTGCGGCGCACTACTGCACCCACGGCCTCCAACCGCTCAATTGCCTCGGCGGTAGGGTGTCCGTAACTGTTATCTCCCACACTGATGATGCCCACCTCAGGCCGCACGGCGGCGAGGAAGTCCTCGTGAGAGCTGTATTTCGAGCCGTGGTGTCCCACCAGCAATACCTCCACATCGGGCAGCGGGTATTTCTCAATGAGGGCACGCTCGGTGTTGTCCTTCATATCGCCTGTAATGAGGATGTCAAAATCCTCGGCAGTTGCCAGCACCGTAAGCCCCTGCTCATTCATATCACCCTTCCCCACAGGCGGATAAAGGGTAATCATGGCCTCGCCAATGGCGCATAGCGTCTCCCGTGTAACGGCTTCTACCTTTACACCGTGGCGGGAAGCAATTTCCTCCAGTTCCTCCCGTACGCCGTACTCATCCTCCACATCGGGGAGATACAGCGTCTCCACCTTCATGGTGGAGAGAACCGTGGCAATACCGTTGGCATGGTCGGCGTGGAAATGGGTCAGCATCACCGCCTTGAGACGGTGGAAACCCATGGAGGAAAGCCTGTCCACGGCGTAAGTTCCCGCATCAATGTAGCTGTTGGAGCTGCCGCAGTCCACCAGCATGGCCTCGTTTTCCGAGAAGAGCACCACGCTCTCCCCCTGTCCCACATCCAGCGCCGTCACGTTGATGTTCCCTGTGCGGTAGTCGAGGGTGTTGATAAAGATGGCAAGGATCAGCACCAGCACCGAGGCGGCGGTGGCAACGAGATATTTCCGCTTGCGCCAACCCTTCACGAGATAGCACAGGATAAAGCCTGCGTAGGTACCCACCAACCAAATCCGCAGCAAGGGATTAGAGAAGTACACCGCGTGGTAGCGCCAGCGGGTCAGAATGTAGGCAACGTATAGCACGGCATGAATGAGACCGAAGCTGATCCAGCCCACCAAACGGGCAAGGGGCAACCACAAGAAGCCCAGCAGCACCGTGACGAAAGAGGTCATAAAGCCATAGCCTGCCAAGGGCACGGCGATCAAACCCGACAGAGGAGAAACGAGGGACAGCGTATCGAAATAATAGGCCGTCAAGGGTGTGGTGAAAATCAGCGCACCCAGCGTAACCGATACGCTGGCGCAGAGAAACGCCCACACGCGGCGTAAGTTCTTGCCCCAATTCTCCGCAGGCTTCATGAAGAATTGGTAGAGTCTGCCCGAGAGCAGCACAATGCCGAAGGTGGCGGCGAAACTCAACTGTAGGCTGATGGAGTGGATGGCAAAGGGATTGCACAGCAAAATCACCATCAGCGCCGTGCTGAGGGAGGTAATAGGGTCGCTGTCGCGGCGGAAAAGAGGCGCAGACAGCAGGAAAATCTGCATGACGCAGGCCCGCACCACCGAAGGTGACAGCCCCACCATGCACATGTAGAAAAGCAGCACACCGATGGTCACGCCGCAGAAAATACGGCGGCGATGACGAGGCAGCACGAAGGCCAGCAGCGTCACCAAGAAGGCGCAGTGAAGTCCCGACACGGCGAAGAGATGGGCAAGACCTGCCCCGCGCATCATGGCGTAATCCTCGTCGCGTAAGCCCTCGGTATCTCCTGTCAGCATGGCGGTGATGATGCCCGCCACCTGCTCGTCACGCCAAATCTCGCGGATCTTCTCCACAAAGGCGCTGTGTACCTTCTGCGGCCACCAGCGGACGCCGTCAGCGCTCCCCTCACCTACCGTCAGTTCTCCACGGTCATAGAGGAGGGCATAGACACCCTTGGCGTTGAAGTGGGTCAGCTTCGTGTCGTTAATGTTGGCTGCATCGTTCCACTCCGCCAAACCGCTGATGGTATTCCCCGGCTTGAGGGACAAAACCACCTCTTTATCGCCGTAGTAGACGGCTTTTGCGCCACGATAGCCATCGAGGCGAATGGTGACCTTCGCCCCGTATTGCGCCTCCATAGGCTCGGCGCAGACCGTGCCCGAAAAGGGCAATTCCTGCCCACAGTTATGGAGCACAGGCTGCTGCACCAATTGGGCAAAGGCGGTGAAATACACCACCGCTGCTGCCAAGGAAAAGGCCGTCAGCACCGCGTGCTTGCCGTAACGCCAGCGCTTGCGGAAGAAGATCAAAATCCCGCCGCACAGCGCTAATACTGCCGCAAAATAGAGCGTCCACCACGAGTGGGGCAGCACGGAGCAGAGCAGCACACCTGCCGAGAAAGAGAGGGCGATGGTCGCCAATACGCGCATACTCTTCTCCCCTTCCTCCTTGGTTCTTATCCTATATAGTATACCAAACATCGCCCGCAAGGGCAACAAAAAATCCCGCCTAAAGAGGCGGGATTTTTCACTTTACTTCATTCTCTCCAGCTTCTCGTTACACTTTTGCAAAAAGCGGTCGTTGGAGATAATGGCACGGGTGTGGACACCCTCACCGATGGAGCCCTCTTCATCGAAGGCGGCAATTTTGAAGGTGATCATCTTGCCGTTTTCGCTGACGGCGGTGACCTCAGCGGTAGCCGTGACCTTCATACCCACAGGGGTAGGCGCCAAGTGGTTGGTGGAAATTTCCACGCCCACGGTGCCCTTACCCTCAGGCAGTTCGGGCTGGATGCACCACATGGCGGCGCACTCCATCATGCCGATCATGTAGGGCGTACCGAACACTTCCAAACCACCGGAACCTGCGGCGCTGGCAGTCAGCTCGGGGGTGACGATCTTTTCAATGCTGTGCTTCATTCCAACAGTGATCATAGTCTTATCCTCCTATCAGATACCCAGCTGCGTCCACAGCTTATCATAGAACTTCAGCGTCTCCTGAGGCAGATTCAGATACATTTCGCAGCGATCCAGCACCTCGGGGGGCGCAGCCATGATCTCGTAGATCTCGCTGTCCAGCTCTTCCTCGTACAGTTCCTCATAATAGGCGGGATAGCCTTCCAACGCCTCGGTGTTGGGAGAGGCGTACCAAATGTAGTCCATATTGGCAAGGTTAGCCTCGGTGGAAGCGATGAAGTTGATCCACGCCTCGGCCTCTTCCTTATGCTGGCTGGTCTCAAGGACGCACATGGCATCCACAAACCAGTTAGAGCCCTCCTTGGGCACAACGAAAGCCAAGTCCTCGTTGTTCTCCAACATGGTGAGGTAGTCGCCTGCGTAGTACATGGAGATGGCAGCGTTGCCGCCCTCCATCTTCTGATAGATCTCGTCCATGACGAAGCCCTGATACACGCCGTTGGCCTTCGCCGTGCGCACCAGCTCAAAGGCCTCCTGCAGCTGCGCCTCGTCCGTGGTATTGATGTCGTAGCCCAAGTAGCACAGGGCTGCCATCAGTGCATCGCGGGAGTTGTTGATCATCAGCACCTCATCGGCGTACTTTTCATCAAACATGACGCTCCAGCTGTCGATAGGCTCGTCCACCATGGCGGTGTTGTAGATGATGCCCACCGTGCCCCAAGTGTAGGGGACGGAATACTTGTTCTCGGGATCGAAGCTGAGACCCTTGTAGCGGTCATCAATGAGGGCGTAGTTGGGGATGTTGTCGTAGCTCAGCTCTGCAAGCAAGCCCTCGGAAATGAGGCGACCCACCATGTAGTCAGAGGGCACGATCACGTCGAAGTCCGCGCCGCCCAAGGCGATGAGGGAATAGAGCGCCTCGTTGCTCTCCGCCGTCTGATAGTTGACGCGGATGCCCGTCTCCTCTTCAAACTGGGTGATAAGCTCCTCATCGATATACTCGCCCCAAGAGCAGACATTCACTACGCGGTCGCCGCGGGCAGCCACACCTGTCACGATCAGCGTACTAATGAGGGCCACAGCCAACGCTCCTGCCCCCACTCTCTTGAGGACGGGGGTGATTTTGGAAGGCTTACGGATAGGCGCAGCGGGTGCTGCCACCAACGTACGGTTCTGACGCTGCTTTTCCATGTGTGCTTCACGGACATTGATGATGACCAAGAGGATCAGCACCGTCATGAACAGCAGCGTAGAAATAGCGTTGATCTCGGGGCTGACGCGCTTTTTCGTCATGCCGTAGATGGTCATTGCCAAGGTAGAGGCGCTGGTGCCTGCGGTAAAGTAACTGATAATGAAGTCATCCACCGACATGGTGAACGCCGTCAGCGCACCGGAGATGATGCCGGGCTTAATTTCGGGGATGATGACCTTCCAGAAAGCCTGCATCCACGTGCAGCCCAAGTCCTGCGCCGCATCCACCAAGTTACGATCCATCTGCCGCAGCTTGGGGCTGACAGAGAGGATCACATAGGGGATGTTGAAGCAGACATGGGCGATCAGCAGCGTGCCAAAGCCCATGGTCAACCGCTCGGGCAACACGATGACGCTCTGCCACGAGTTGACCCATGTGGCAATGGCGCCCCAGCCGTTAAACAGCACCACGAACAGCAGGCACAGACCTACGCCTGTGACAATATCGGCGTTCATCATGGGGATGTTGTTCACCGCCGTCAAGGTATTGCGTGCCTTGCGGCGCATACCGTAGAAGCCGATGGCGGCGAATGTACCGCCCACAGTGGCGATAATCGTCGCCAAGAGGGAGACAAGCAGCGTAATATACACGCTGTGCATAATGAGGCGGTCGTTCAAAAGCTCGGCATACCAGTGGAGAGAGAAGCCCTTCCACACGGTGGAGCTGTTGCCTTCGTTGAAGGAGAAAATAATCAGGATGAAGATGGGGGCATAGAGGAACAGACCCACCAACAGCATCAGCAGGCGATTGCCCGCGTTGTTCTTCTTACGGGTCGTCATAGCATCACCGCCTGTTCCTCGCCCTCACCGAAGCGATTCATCACCAGCATGCAAATGACCACCACCGCCATCATCACCAAGGAGATGGCAGCGCCCAACTGGGGGTTAAGTCGGATCGTAGCCATGTCGTTCTGTGAGCC
>JAZQMH010000130.1:0-3812 GCA_045543255.1 Vescimonas sp. | reverse complement strand
CCGTTGATGGTCTTGGTGGCGGTGTATTCCTTGCCCTCCTGTGCCACTTCCAGCGTACCGATACCGGAGAGGGTATCCTCGGCG
Source organism: Vescimonas sp. (assembly GCA_045543255.1). Classification (GTDB taxonomy): domain Bacteria; phylum Bacillota; class Clostridia; order Oscillospirales; family Oscillospiraceae; genus Vescimonas. Next base: position 3,728 of record JAZQMH010000130.1, on the reverse strand, counting down.
TCGATAGCGTAGGTCTTGCACACATCGTAGGCCGTACCGGAGTCGGTGGACAGTGCGCCCCATCCGGTGGAGACCACCACGCAGTTGCGGAACTTGCCCTGACCGTCAGCCATGACGTTGAGGGAGCGAACAGTGCCCTCCATACCCAGAGCGAACGGCACGCGCTTCATCATACCGGGGGTGAGGTTGGCAAACTCCTGGCAGGTGTCCTCCGTCTCCTTGGTGTAGATGACGGTGTCGTGTACATCGGCGATAGAGGCGTTATCCACATACAGGGCGCAGCGGATGGCGCCGTCCAGCTCAAAGTAGCTGTCGGCGATCTCCAGCTCGGAGCGGTTGTCCGCCATGACGGCAGTACCCCAGCCGGCGAGGTCATCACCGCCGTCGCCGTGAGCCATAATGGTAGCGCCGCGGATAGCATACTTGGTGCCGTTCTCCAGCAGAATACCGTTAAAATGAGTGCCGCCTGCCACGAGAGTGATGCCCTCGGCGCTCTTCTCGTCAAACTTGCCGCCTACGATAGCCTCGGTGACAGAACCGTTCTCCACGATCTCGCCGCCGTCCACCAGCAGGGCCTGACGGAACCAGTAAGTGGCCTTCTCCTCTTCCTTGGCACCAGCCCAAGGTGCAGCGCTGGGGCCGCCCACACGATAGATCTTCACCTCACGGATGGTAAAGCTATCCTCCACCTCGTAGGTGCAGCCTGCCAAAAGGTCACGCTGGATGCCGTCCACCACGAGGACGAGGGCGCAGCCTTCAGCGGCGTTCATGGTGGTGGCCTTACCGTCCACAGCGTACTCGGCGGCGGTGACGGTAGAGGCGATGGCGGTGGTGGTATAGTCGTTTGCGACCTCCGTGCGGAGGATGGTAAGTTTCATACTCATATCGGAAAAACTCCTTTCAAAAACGCACACAATGCACGATAATATAACATCGTCATTATAGCACAAAAAAGAGGAATTTCAAAGGGAAACCGCCATTTTTACCCCCTTTTGAGTAAGACAATTTCCCCACTTCTGTCGAAATGCGCAACATTTTTATAGGTTTTGTTGCATGGTTTACATAATTTTATCTACCTCACTCGAAACTCGCTCTTGCGGTACTCAATGATCCCCTCACTTTTCAGCTGTGACAGCACGCGGCTCAGTGCGCTGCGGTCAGCCCCCAAGAATCGCGCCATGCCCTGCCGATCCAGCGGCAGGGTGAACCACACACCCGCTGCGGGGGCTTCGTCCCGCAGATACCGCAGTACCCGCTGGCGCAAACGGGGCTCAACGAGATAGGCAATACGCCGCCGCTGCTGCCAAAACTTCTCCCCCGTCTCCGCCAGCAGATTCCGCTGCACCTGCCGCAGGGAGGTCGACACCTCTCCCGCCATGGGATACAAGCCCTCCATGGGCAGCAGCAGCATCTCCGTGTCCTGCCGCGCCACCAGCGTCACAGGCGAGGGACTGTGGGAGGCCATCAGCACATCCCCCACCACCTGTCCTGCCCCGTGGTGGGCTACCAATTCCGCGCCGCCGTCACGGCTGTAGGCCATGGCCTCCACCGCGCCGCGAAGCACGATGCCGAGGGAAGCCACCACTTCTCCTTGATGCCACAGCACCTCCCCCGCCTCATAGCGGCGCACCATACCTCCTGCCGAGGACACCACCCCTTCGATCTCCGCCCCCGTTAAGCCGTAAAATAGCGCCGTTTTCTCCAAAATCCTCTGCATTTTTCCCTCTTCCTCCCGTCATTTCGTTGCTGTTGCAACGGAATTTCTCTTACAATATGGTATGATACAGGAGATATTTGCAAATTGCAAGAGAAAGAGAGGCATCCCCTATGAAAAAGAAAACCCTTTGGATCGCGGAGACTGCCGTGATGATCGCCCTGTTGGTGGCTTTGCAGGGTCTTACCAAGCCCGCAGGCCAGTTCGTCACAGGCTCCTGCGTCAATTTGATTTTAGGCGTGTCCACCTTGGTGGGCGGTCTGTGGTGCGGCTTCACCGTAGCCCTCCTCAGCCCCTTCTTCGCCTTTTTGCTGGGCATCGGCCCCGCCCTCATTCAGATCGTCCCCGCCATCGCCGTGGGCAACATCGCCCTTGTGGTACTGCTGTGGTTCATCTGCCGCAAGAAGGTGGCCCTCAACGCCCGCTGCTACGGCGGCGCGGTAGTGGCCTCGGGGTTTAAGTTCGCTGTCCTCTACTCCCTCGTGGTGCTGCTCTTGCTGCCCCTTCTCGGTCTCCCCGAGAAGCAGGTGGCCATGATGTCCGCCATGTTCTCTTGGCCGCAGCTGGTCACCGCCTTGATCGGCAGCATCCTCGCCGTCACCATCGCTCCCGCCATCCGCAAGGCGCTGCGCCGCTAAAATCTGCCTTTTCCCCTCCCTCACACCTGTGGGGGAGGATTTTTTTGTTTTTGTGACATATGTCACCGTCAAAAGGGCAAACCCTATGGTATGATACAGAAAAAATACGCAACAGAAAGGAGAAGCTCTCCATGCAATATGTGATTTCCTTCCTAGAGGGTATCATCACCTTCATCTCCCCCTGCCTTCTGCCCATGCTGCCCATCTACCTCAGCTACTTCGCTGGCGGCGGCGAGGGCGGCACGAAAAAGACACTGCGTGGCGCATTGGGCTTCGTGCTGGGCTTCACCATCGTGTTCGTAGCCCTCGGGGCGCTGGCAGGCACGGTAGGCAGCTTCTTAAGCCGCCACCGCACTGCCGTGGACATCGTCACAGGTGCCATCGTCATCTTCTTCGGCCTTAGTTTCCTCGGCGTGTTCAAGCTGAACCTCTTCCGCGGCAGCCAAAGGAATGTGGACACCGCCAACATGAATTTCTTCTCCGCCGTGGTGTTCGGCATCGTCTTTTCCCTTGGCTGGACGCCCTGCGTTGGCGCATTTTTAGGCTCTGCCCTCCTGCTGGCCTCCCAGCAGGGTCATGTGCTGGCAGGCATGGGTATGCTGTTGGCCTACTCTCTCGGCCTCGGCGTTCCCTTCCTTCTCAGTGCCATCCTCATTGACAAGCTGAAAGGTGCGTTCACCTTCATCAAACGCCACTACACCATTATCAACATCATCTGCGGCGTGCTGCTGATCGTCCTCGGTCTTGCCATGGCAACGGGCCTTCTCGGTCGGCTCATGACGCTGCTGAGCTAAGGAGGTATTCCTATGGAGAAAAAAAGACTGCTGATCGTGATCCTGCTCCTTGTACTGGTGGTTGCAGGCGCAGCGCTACTCTACCGCAACTTGGGTGCAGGTACTATGGGTGGACTGCCCACGCTCGATGAGAACATCGGCAGCACCATCCCCCAGAACGACGCCAAACCCGACACCACACCCGTTGACCCCGTCCCCGACGGTGAAAGCGAGAACACACCCGAGGACACCACCCCTCCCGAGGATACCGCATCCCCTGAGGACACCGCACCTCCCGAGGATACGGGGGACAGCGAGGAAGTCCCCGTCTACCCCGCACCCGACTTCACCTTCTACCACTTGGACGGCAGCGCAGCCAACCTCTCGGACTACTTCGGCAAGCCCATGGTGCTGAACTTCTGGTCCAGCAACTGCGGCCCGTGCCGCTCGGAGATGCCCGATTTCCAGCGTGCCTATGAAGAGCTGGGAGACGCGGTGAACTTCGTGATGGTCAACGTCACCGACGGCTACTGGGATACGGTGGAAAGCGCCTCGTCCTACGTGGCGGAGGAGGGCTTCACCTTCCCCGTGTTCTATGACACC
>JAZQMH010000129.1:0-3281 GCA_045543255.1 Vescimonas sp. | reverse complement strand
AAGAATAAAAAAGAAACGCCGCCCCGCTGTCGTGGGTGGCGTATTTCTGTAGGAAAGAGAATGGATATATACTTGCATGAGCTTTTTATCCATTGTATAATCAGAAGGAGATCAACTTAGGGAGGCGCACGAATATGAAAGTCTTACTGCTCAACGGAAGCCCCAAAGCCAACGGCAACACTGCGCTGGCGCTCAAAGAGATGGAGACCATCTTTTTGCAGGAAGGTGTGGAAGTAGAAACGGTGCAGGTAGGGGATAAGGACATCCGCGGCTGCGTCAGCTGCTATGGCTGCGGCACGGCGGGCAAGTGCGTCTTTGATGACTTGGTCAACGAGGTGGCCGACAAGCTTCGTGAGGCCGACGGCCTCGTGGTGGGCAGCCCCGTCTACTTTGCCTCTCCCAACGGTACACTGCTGGCTCTTTTGGATCGCCTGTTTTTCAGCGCACCCTACGACATGACCATGAAGGTGGGTGCAAGCGTTGCTGTTGCCCGCCGCGGCGGCTGCTCTGCCACCTTCGATGCCCTCAATAAGTACTTCACCATCAGCGGTATGCCTGTTGCCTCCAGCCAGTACTGGAACAGCGTCCATGGCCGTAATGTAGGGGAGGCGGCACAGGACGCCGAGGGCTTACAGACCATGCGCACCCTTGCACGGAACATGACCTTCCTTATGAAGTCCATCGCCTTGGGTAAGGCGCAGTTCGGCCTGCCTGCCACTGAGGAAAAGCAATCCACCAATTTCATCAGATAAAAGAAAAAGGGCCGCTCCTTGGAGCGGCCCAACGTATTTATCATACCATATTCCATCCCGTTTGTCCATTCGCAATGTATCCGATATTTGTTGGAAAATATTGTATACTATTACGTCTTGTCAAAACCAAATTCTAGGTGTATATTGTAACCACGATAAGGGAGCAACAATCCCCTCGAAAACCGTAGAAAGTAGAGGTTATGTAAATGCTGGAACCCACCTATTTCGTGGAGTAACCCTCGACCGTTGCAGTGAGTAGGCAATGTGTCGAGGGTTACTTCATTTTATACGCTTGTCGGAAGAATCCATGCGCCCAAAAGGCGCTTTTTTTGTTGCGGTGGTTATTGAATCTGCATCGCTTTTGCAGTATGATAAAGAAAAACAAACAGGAGGACAGCCTTATGGTAGAAGTGGTCGCAGCCCTTGTATGGGAGGGTAACAAGTTCATGATTTGCCAGCGCCCCGCCCATAAAGCCCGTGGCCTCCTGTGGGAGTTCGTAGGGGGTAAAGTGGAGGCAGGGGAGAGCCGCGAAGAAGCCCTTATCCGCGAGTGTCGTGAAGAACTGGCGGTCACCCTCTCCGTAGGGGAGGTGTTCATGGATGTTATCCACGAATACCCCGACATTACCGTCCATCTGACCCTGTTCCACGCCGCCATCGCGGAGGGCGTGCCCCAAAAGCTGGAGCACAACGACATCCGCTGGATCACCCCCGCAGAGATTCCCCATTACGATTTCTGCCCCGCAGACGAGGAAATTTTGAAGAGAATCATCGAGGTTTACCATGGTTAAAGAATTGATGCACGACCCTATCTTTTTAAGCCTTAAATCCGAACTCGCCACCAAGGACGACTTGAGCGTGGCGCAGGACTTGCTGGACACCCTCACCGCCCATAAGGACGGCTGCGTGGGCATGGCTGCCAACATGATCGGCGCGAAAAAGCGCATCATCTGCTTTGACAACGAAGGTACGTACATGACCATGTTCAACCCCCAAATCCTTAAAAAATCGGGTCCCTACGACACGGAGGAAGGCTGCCTCTCCCTCTTGGGCGGCCCTCGCAAGTGCAAGCGCTATCAGACCATCAAGGTGCAGTGGCAGACGGCGGAAATGCAGACCCGCATTAAGACCTTTACAGGCTTTCCCGCTCAAATCATCCAGCATGAGATCGACCACTGCGACGGCATTTTGATTTAAAGGAGACCGCCTTATGTACGTTTCCACCTCCTCGGCAGATCGCGATACGCTGCTGCGTACCATCCGCTTTGAGCGGCCCGACTATATTCCCATGACCTTCCACATCAACGCCGCCTGCTGGGATCACTATGATCAGGATGCCTTGCAGCAGTTGATGGCGGAGCATCCCTTTTTGTTCCCCAATTTCCAGCCTGCCCCCACGCCGATTACGGTGGAGTACGATGCCAATGCCCGCGCTGACGCGCCCTACACCGATGATTTCGGCTGTGAGTGGCACACCACCATGAATGGCATTGTAGGCTCGGTGCTGCGCCACCCCTTGGCAGACATGGGAAAGTATCCCGCGTACCAACTCCCTTACCCCGAGCATAGCAACGGCCTCGGCCCAATGGACTGGGCGGCTTTTGAGGCAGAGGTGGCACGGCAAAAGGCGGCAGGGGAGATGACCTACGGCGACCTGCGCCACGGGCATACCTTCCAGCAGCTGTGCGACATTCGCGGCTACATGGACACCCTCATGGACTTATCCGACGGGGAAGAGGACACCCTCGACCTCTTGGAGCGGCTGTGCCGGTTCAACCTCGCCCAAATCCACCACTTTTTGAAGGCCGATGTGGACATGGTGCGCATCCCCGAGGATTTGGGGATGCAGACAGGGCCTATGATCAGCCCTGCCTTGTTCCGTCAGTACATAAAGCCCCTCTATCAGCGGATGCTGCAGCCTGTCCGCGAGGTGGGAAAACTGGTGCATATGCACTCCGACGGCGATATCCGCACGCTGGTGGACGACATCATCGACGGCGGCGTGGATGTCATCAATTTGCAGGACTGCGTCAACGGCGTGGACTGGATCGGCGGTAAGTTCCGCGGCAAAACCTGCGTGGATTTGGACATTGACCGTCAGAACATCACCCGCTTCGGTAGGCCCGAGGACATTGATGCCCATATCCGCCGCTGTATCGAGACCGTGGGCTGCAAAGAGGGCGGCTTGATGCTGATTTACGGCCTCTATCCCGACATTCCCTTGGAAAACGCCAAGGCGGTGATGGATGCCATGGAAAAGTACGCTGACTTCTACAGGTGAACAACAAGGGTTTGAAATCTCGCGATTTCAAACCCTTTCTCTCTTTAAAGGGTGATAAGTTACTTGCTGGTAAGTGGTGAGAATCGTTAAATTTGGGCGAATCATTCGCCGAAAATGGTAAAATTTGTATATTACTATTGACCTAAGTAAAAAAAGGGGTATAATTATAATGTTTATACTCTGCCGGATCAACAGGAAAAGCTCTCCCATTCGAGAAAACTCAATTTGTGTTTCTCTGACAGACAATG
>JAZQMH010000128.1:0-11128 GCA_045543255.1 Vescimonas sp. | reverse complement strand
CGCGATATTTAACTTGGTACCGGAAGTGGTGCCGGTGACCGGACTCGAACCGGTACGGTATTGCTACCGGGAGATTTTAAGTCTCCTGTGTCTACCATTCCACCACACCGGCGGAGATTGGCAAGGGATAGAATACCACATTTCCCCTCCTGCGTCAACCCCTTTTTCAAAAAATCTCCCGACACCCTTCGACAGAGCGAAAAAAGAGAGAGCCTTGCGGCTCTCTCTTTTTTTCATTTGAATCAAGCGTTTAGCACTTCTCGAACACGGTAGCAACACCCTGGCCGCCGCCGATGCACAGGGTAGCCAGACCCTTCTTGGCATCGTCGCGCTTTGCCATCTCGTGGAGCAGGGTGACGATAATACGAGCGCCGGAAGCACCAACGGGATGGCCGATGGCGATAGCGCCGCCGTTGACATTCAGCTTGGCGGTATCGAAGCCCAGCTCACGACCCACAGCAATGGACTGAGCGGCGAAGGCCTCGTTGGCCTCGATGAGGTCAATATCGTCGATGGTCACGCCGGCCTTAGCCATAGCCTGACGGGCAGCGGGCACGGGGCCAACACCCATGATCTTGGGATCGACGCCGCCCTGACCCCAGCCGATCAGCTTAGCCATGGGCTTGAGGCCATACTTCTCAACAGCCTCACCGGAAGCCAGAACGATGGCAGCAGCACCGTCGTTGATACCGGAGGCGTTGGCAGCGGTGACGCGCTGGACGTGCTGGTTAGCATCGTCAGCGTGGACGCCGGTCAGCTCGAAGGTGTGAACCACATCAACGGTCTCGGGCAGGACGGGGAAGGCGCCGCGCAGCTTGGCAATACCCTCGGCGGTCACGCCGGCCTTGGGATACTCGTCCTTCTTGAAGTCCACGAAGTCCTTCTTCACCTTGACGGGAACGGCAACGATCTCATCGTCGAAGCGGCCTGCAGCCTGAGCGGCCTCAGCCTTCTGCTGGGAAGCAGCGGCGAAAGCATCCTGCTCGGCACGGGTGATGCCCCAGATGTCGTTGATGTTCTCAGCGGTGGTGCCCATGTGATAGTCATTGTAAGCATCCCACAGACCATCCTTGATCATGGTATCCAGCATCTTGGTGTGGCCCATACGAGCGCCGTAACGGGCGTTCATCATGGCATAGGGAGCAGCGCTCATGTTCTCAGTACCGCCGCAGACAATGATGTCAGCATCGCCGGCCAGAATGGAACGAGCACCCTCGATGACGGACTTCATGCCGGAGCCGCAGACCATACCGACAGTATAGGAAGGAACGGCAAAGGGGATGCCGGCCTTGACAGCAACCTGACGGGCGACGTTCTGGCCCTGAGCAGCAGTCAGGACGCAGCCGAACATGACCTCATCAACGGTCTCAGGAGCGACATTGGCGCGCTTGAGGGCTTCCTTGACAACGATAGCACCCAGATCTGCAGCGCTGACGTCCTTCAGAGAACCACCGAAAGAGCCAACGGCGGTACGGCAGCAATTCACAACATACAGTTCCTTCATATTCTTTTCCTCCTAAAAAATAATAATCAAACTTTTTAAAATTTGTTCCGTATTTCATTCTTCCCTTATACTAAGAGAAAAGTGTGCAGTATCATCGTAGTTAATTTTTTAACAAAAGTCAACTACAAATCGGCGATAACCAAAAAGATTGTAAGTATCGTCAAGTTTTTGTAAGCTTTTCCGTCAAATCGACTACGCGATTTTTAGCCCTGTGTCATAGCGGCCACGGCGTTCTGCTGAAGCTGGGTGTACTTGGCGTAGAAAGCCGCCACATCGATCTTATTCATCACGCTCTTCTCCTCCACCACAGCCTCGCTGACGCGGTGGTTATAGACCTCGGAGAAGTTCACATAGGCCACGGTGTCCAAGTCCAGTGCGGTGCGCACCAGCACATGGAGACCACCCTCAGCCTCCACCACGGCGCTGACCTCGTTCACTTCCAACGCCATCAGCGCATCGTTCACAGGGGAGCTGTGGCAGCAATCGAAGGTCTGCACTGCACTGTCACACTGGAGCTCGGCGGCAAAGGCTGTGACCAGCTCTGCTTTATTCTCAGCCTCGGCAAGACGGGCAGCATAGCCCTCCATCTTCTCCTTGGCACCCTCAGCCGCGGCATCCACGCTCAGCATATAGGCGCTCACCAGCTTGTGCTCCCCCGCCAAGATCTCCAAGTCCGCCTCGGAGGGACGCTGTGCCCCATCCTTGCCGCAGTAGATCTCGTAGAGGTGGGTGTGCAGCATCTCCTGAGTCATCAAGCTGTCAAACAGCGCCTCGGTGACGCCCACCATCTTCAGGGTCTGCTGGAAAGCTGCCTCGCCGCCATAACCATCCTTCTGTGCCTGCAGGGCCGCCAGATCCTCTTCCGTCAGCGTTACGCCCTGCTCCTTGGCCCAAGCACGGAGGGCAGCACTGGCAACGACCTGTTCCTTGGCCTGCTGCGCCACAAAGTCGGCAGCCATCATACCCTCACCCACTTCGGTATTGAGGTCGGTAATGCCATAATAGCTGAGGCTCTGGGCGGCATAGGCCGTCATGTAGAGGTACTCCTCGGCGGTGACCGCCTCGCCGTCCACCGTCATGACCACATCCGTGCCCTTAAGGCCGCTGGCTTGCTCAACGAAGGTCTTGTCGCCCTGCGCCTCGGTAAGGAGACCCATGGCACCGACGATGATCAAAGATGCCGCCACACCGATCAGGGCGCGGATCACCAGATTAAATGTTTCTTTTTTCATGCTTTTTCCTCCTTATCAGGCGTTACGCCTGTGGTTTCACTTTGCTGTAAACGGAGCGTCTCCACCACTTTCACCGCCGCTTGAAGGGTATCTTCCCCATTATTAAGCCGCAGCGTCATCTTGGGCTCCTGCGCCGTGGCGTGGAGTTGCAAGCGGTGGCGATACGCCGCCATGCCGCACAGTGCCGCCACTGCCGCCACATCGATTTGCGCCGTCATGGTGAAAATAAGGCGGGTATCCCGCTGGGTAATGTCGGTGATGCCCACTGCCGCCGCCGAGGCACGCAGCAGCGCCACATCGATGAGCCGCTGCACCGCCTCGGGCACTTCGCCGTAGCGATCCAGCATCTCGTCTAAAAGATCGTCCCCATCCTCCGCCGTCCGCACTGCGGCAATACGGCGATAGAGATCCATTCGCTGCCGCGCCGAGGGCACGTACTTCTCGGGGATATAGGCCGACACCGTCAAGTCCGCAGAACACTCCAGCGCAATCGACCCGCTCTTTCCCTGCTGCTCCAGCACCGCGTCATTCAAGAGCTTGAGGTACATATCGTAGCCCACGCTCATCATGTACCCCGACTGCTCGGGGCCTAAGAGATTGCCTGCGCCGCGAATCTCCAAATCGCGCATGGCGATCTTGAAGCCGCTGCCGAACTCCACATACTCGCGGATGGCCGTCAGCCGCTTGGCCGCCACCTCCGACAGCACCTTCCCCGTCCGATAGGTGAGGTAGGCGCTGGCTCGTCTGCTGGAGCGCCCAATGCGTCCCCGCAGCTGATGGAGCTGGCTTAACCCCATCCTGTCGGCATCTTCAATAATGAGGGTGTTCACGTTGGGAATATCGATGCCCGTCTCAATAATGGTGGTGCAAACCAACACCTGCACCTCACCGTCGTTCATCTCCTGCATCACACGGCTGAGGGCACTCTCTCCCATCTTGCCGTGGGCAACAGCGATGGACACATCCTCTCCCAGCATCTCCTGCAAGCGCTTCGCCGTGCCCTCGATGCTGTCCACACGGTTGTGGAGATAGTACACCTGCCCGCCGCGTTGGAGCTCACGGCGAATGGCCTCGCCAACCACCGCCCAATCATGCTCCAGCACATAGGTCTGAACAGGTCGGCGGTCGTGTGGCGGCTCTTCAATGGTACTCATATCGCGGATACCCGAAAGCGCCATGTTTAGCGTACGGGGAATGGGCGTTGCCGACAGCGTCAGCGTGTCCACCTGCGCCGTCCGCTCGCGGAGCTTTTCCTTATGCCCCACGCCGAAGCGCTGCTCCTCATCGATGACGAGAAGCCCCAAATCCTTAAACGCCAAATCCTTCGACAGCAGCTTGTGGGTGCCGATAAGCAAGTCCACCCTGCCCTCTTTCACCCGCTGCAAAACTTCCTTCACCTGCTTGGGGCTGCGGAATCGCGACAGCACTTCGATGGTGACAGGGAAGGCGCGGAAGCGGTTCTGCGCCGTCATGTAGTGCTGCTGGGCAAGGACGGTGGTGGGCACCAAAATGGCCGCCTGCTTCCCGTCGAGGATACACTTCATCACGGCGCGGAGGGCCACCTCCGTCTTGCCGTAGCCCACGTCGCCGCAGAGAAGGCGATCCATGGGAATGGCGCGCTCCATATCCCGTTTGATCTCCCCCACCGCACGGAGCTGATCCTCCGTCTCCTCGTAGGGGAAGGCATCCTCAAACTCCCGCTGCCACGGGCTGTCGGGTGAAAAGGCAAAACCTCCCAACCGCTGACGGGCGGCATAGAGCTTAATAAGCCCCTCTGCCAACTCCTTGGCCGCCGCCTTGGCGCGGTAGGTGGTCTTGGCCCACTCGCTGCCCCCCAATTTATTGAGGCGCACAGGGCGCTCCGATTCCTCACCGCCGCCGCTGCCGATATACTTGCTCACCAAGTCCAAAGACGTAGCAGGCACATAGAGGCAATCCGTTCCCGCGTAGGCGATCTTAATATAATCCTTCTCCACCCCGTCCACAGGCAGCCGCAGCATCTCCACGAACCGTCCAATGCCGTGATGCTCGTGTACCACCAAATCACCGGGGGTAAGGTCGGTATAAGAACGGAGCTTTTGACGGCTCTCATCCTTGGTTTTCCGTACTTTTCTCGGTCGGGCGCTGACGCTCTCCGTCAGCTGTCCCTCCGTCAACACTGCCAATTGCAGCTGGGGCCACTCGCTTCCCGCACTGAGCGCGCCCAGTGAAACACTGACGCAGCCCTGCGAGGGCAGCTCCTCCAGCTTCGGCGCGTACACCGCTTTGATGTCCCGCTCCCGCAGGAGGCGCACCATGTTGTTGGCCCGCACCTCGCCGCCGCACAGCACCACCACACGGCTGCCCATGGCAAGATGCTGATGAATATCCCCTGCCGCCGTGTCCAGCGACCCGCCGTAGGTGCTCATCTGCTTCGCCGTTACCTGCAGCAGTTCCTTGGGCTCTAAAAGCGCTCGTCCCGTAGGTAGGCTATCCAGCTGACACAAGGCAAAATCATCCAGCCGCGCCGCCGCCTCACTCTCCGTAAGGGACAGCTCGCCGAGAGCAAGCGCCATGGTGCCGCTCTCACTTGCCGCCGTCAAATCCTCTTTCAGCTGCCACAGGGAAGCCCGCAGCGCCTCACTGAGCCGCCCGCTCTCCCACAAACACACCAGCGTGTCGCCGCTTAAATAATCGAGGGCGGTGGTCTTTTCCTCATACACCGCCGCCATGTATCGCTCGCAGCCCTGAGGCAAGGCGTCGCTCCGCAAAAGGGCGGCATCCCCCTCCAGCAGCTGCCGCAATGCGGCGGTATTTTCCTTCTTTTTCAACTTTTCCGCCACGCGCTCCAGCGTCTTGGCGGTGCGCTCTTTTACCTCTGCATCCCACAGGGGCAGCACTTCCCCCGCAGGCAGCAGTAGCGCTTCCTTCACATTGTGGGTGCGCCGCTGGGTGGACACATCAAATTCGCCCATGGCGTCCAGCTCGTCATCCCAGAACTCGCAGCGGACAGGCTGCTCCATGGCAGGGGAAAACACGTCCAAAATGCCGCCGCGAAGGGCAAACTGTCCCGCGCCCTCCACCTGCTGGCAGCGGACATAGCCCGAGCGCACCAGCTGCTCCGTCAACGCCCCGATGTCGTAGCGCTCCCCCTGCTTTAGGGTAAAGGCCGCCTTTCGCAGCACGGCAGGCGGGATACACCGCTGCACCGCCGCCTCCACCGTGGCAACCACCATGTCGGCGCTGCCTGTCGCCATCTCATAGAGGGCGCGCAGCCGCCGATGCTCCCACTGGCGGCTTGCCGCCGCAGGGCGAAACTGCCACGCTCTTCCCTGCAGCACCGTCACCGCTTCCCCCGTCAGAGCGCGGAGGTCCGAGGCGCAGCGCTGCGCCTCTTTTTCATCGCTGCACAGCACCAGTAACTTCTGCCCCTTTTGGGCACGAATGGCGGCGCACAGCATAGCACGATGGACGGAAGATACGCCCGTCAAACGAGGACGGCGGTGCGCCAAAGCACCATCCAGCAGCATCTGCGTCTCTTCCAGCTGCCACAGCGCCCCAAGAATCCCCTTCATGGTCGTATCTCCCCTCCTTTCTATCCAGTCTTAAAAATCTTAGCCGTTAAACTTATTCATGGCCTCGGCTGCACCGTGGTCAATGAGATAGGGAATGGCCGCCACCGCCTTATCAAGGGCGGCAATGATGGCCTTTTCATCTTCACCGCGAGGCTTGCCGATGACCCAATCCACCGTGTCGTAGCCCTCCTGCTGGGGGATGCCCACGCCCACCTTCACACGGGGGAAGTTGTCCCCACCGAGATGGCGGATAATGCTCTTGAGGCCGTTGTGTCCACCCGCCGAGCCGCTGGGGCGAATCCGCAGCTTACCCGCAGGCAAGGCGATGTCATCGGAAATGACCACCACACGCTCGGGAGGCACTTTGTAAAACCGCGCCGCCTCCCCTACGGCCTCGCCGGAGAGGTTCATGTAGGTCTGGGGCTTCATCACCAGCACCTTTTTGCCCCCGTGATTCCAAAGGGCAGTCCACGCCTTAAAGCGCAGCTTGGTAAAGCGGAAGCCCTCCTTGTCCGCAAGGCCGTCCACCGCCAAAAAGCCCATATTGTGCCGCGTACTCTCGTATTTCTTTCCGGGGTTGCCAAGACCCACTACGATCCACTCAACGCCGCCGTTATCTCTCTGAAAAAGCATATGGTCATTCTCCGTCTTTTATCGTAATTTCTTTCAAACAAAAAAATAGGTGGAGCTGCAAAAGGCAGCTCCACCTATTATATCACACAAATTCTCAGTTGAACAGCTTTGCGATGGAAATTTCCTGATAGATGCGCTCGATGGCCTCACCGAACATGGGAGCGACGGAGAGATACTTGATCTTCTCGCAGCCGGCGCCCATCTCCACAGGGATGGTGTTCAGCAGTGCCAGCTCCTCGATGACGCCGTTGTTGAGGCGCTCGATAGCGGGGCCGGAGAGCACGCCGTGGGATGCGCAGGCATACACGGTCTTGGCGCCGCCCACTTCCACCAGCGCCTTAGCTGCGTTGCAGAGGCTGCCGGCGGTATCCACCATGTCGTCGAAGAGGATGCAGTCCTTGCCCTTCACGTCACCGATGACGTTCATGACCTCGCACTGGTTGGCCTTCTGACGGCGCTTATCCACGATAGCCAGATCCATGTGCAGCTTCTGGGCGAAGGTACGGGCGCGGGCCACGGAGCCTGCGTCGGGGGAGACCACCACCATGTTGTCCACCTTCTCGCCGAACTTCTTGGCATAGTAGTCCACGAACACGGGGTTGCCCAGCAGATTATCCACAGGGATATCGAAGAAGCCCTGGATCTGAGAGGCGTGGAGGTCCATGGTCAGCACGCGGTCAGCACCGGCGGCGGTGATCATGTTGGCCACCAGCTTGGCGGAGATGGGATCACGGCTGCGGGCCTTGCGGTCCTGACGGGCATAGCCGAAATAGGGGATGACTGCGGTGACGCGGCCGGCGCTGGCGCGCTTGCAGGCATCGATCATAACCAGCAGCTCCATCAAGCTGTCGTTGACGGGCTTGCAGGTGGAGTTGATGAGGAACACGTCGCTGCCGCGGACGGTCTCATACAGGGAGACGCAGGCCTCGCCGTCAGCGAAACGCTTGACCTCGGCCTCACCCAGAGAAGTGCCGATAAACTTGCAGATCTCCTGTGCCAATGCGGGATTGGAGTTGCCGGCGAAAATCTTGATATCCTTACCATGAGAAATCATACTGCAACACACTCGCTTTCTTTTGTATATGTTAATTGATCTATATGAGACAGCGCCGCTGTTACTCAACAAAATGTCTGCGGGCCTTAGCCTTTCTTCCTTGCGAAGAACTTTTGTACCCAGCCCTGTTTATTTTCCTGCCTTGCACGGGCCACCGCCAGCGCACCTGCAGGCACATCCTCGGTGATGGTAGAACCTGCCGCCGTATACGCACCCTCCCCCACCTTCACAGGTGCCACAAGGTTGGTATTGCAGCCTAGGAACACATCATCACCCACGGTGCAGCGATATTTCTTCACACCGTCATAGTTGGTGGTCACCGTACCGCAGCCGAAGTTCACCCGCTTGCCCACATCGCTGTCACCTACATAGGTGAGATGGGACACCTTCGTGCCCTCGTCCAGCGTGGCGTTCTTCAGCTCCACGAAATCGCCGATGCGGCAGTGGTCACCCACGGAGCAGTTGGGCCGCACATAGGCAAAAGGGCCTACCGTCACATGGTTTCCGATGACACTTTCATTGATCTGACTTGCATTGACCGTGGTATCATTGCCCACCACGCAGTCGCGAATCACGGTGTTGGGGCCAAGCTCACAGCGCTCCCCCACCACGCTCTTTCCCCGCACGATGGTATTGGGCATCACCACCGTCCCTGCTCCGATCTTGGCGCGGGGATCGATGTAGGTGGTGTCGGGGTCGATAATGGTCACGCCTTGGGCAAGAAGCTTTTGGCACACCGCAGCGCGGCAGCGGGATGCCGCCGCCAACAGCTCCCCACGGGATTCCACCCGCAGCCAGCCAAAGGGCATCTCATCCCCTTCAATGGGCAGCACCGCGCCCGTCAGCGTCACGCACGCACCCGCCTCAGCGTGGGCAGCGTCGGCATCGGTAAACACCGCCGCCTCCGCAATGTCCAAAACGGCGCGCTCGACGTCCGCTTTCCACGATTCGTCACAAACGATAAAAAACCGCTGAGCACCTCGAGCCAAGAGCTCTCTGCACACCCAAGACAGGACAGGGCAGAAAAGCACTTGCTCCAGTATCAGCGGTTTCTCCTCGGAGGCATCCCCCACACGCAAATCCATATAAACGCTACGAAAGTCCATGGGGGATCTCACCTCCTCACTTCGATGTATTCTGTCTTCAGTATAGCAGGTTTTATAGAAAAATCCAGTGTTTTTGCAGAAAAAGTCCACAACTTTTCCCTCCCTTTTTTCAGAAAAATGTTGAAAACGCAGAATTATTCTTTTTTCTGTAAAAAACCCATGCCATAAGGGGTATTTTTATGAAAAAAACGACTTTTTTAATAATTTTGGTGTTGAATTTCTGAAAGTTTTGCATTATACTATGGCAGGTCTTTGCAAATTAGTCCAACGTAAGTAGGAGGCGAGGTATGCTCAATATCGTGTTGGTAGAGCCGGAGATCCCCCAGAACTGCGGCAACATCGCCCGTACCTGTGCCGCCACCGGCAGCCGTCTCCATCTTATTCGCCCTTTGGGCTTCGATATTTCCGACCGCGCCGTGAAGCGCGCCGGCCTTGACTACTGGCATCTCGTGGAGGTCTTCGACTATGAAAATCTCGATGATTTCTTCGCCCGTAATCCCGAGGCCGCCGACCGCGCGTGGCTCGCCACCACCAAAGCACCCCGCGCCTACTGCGAGGCCAAATTCTCTGACGGCGACTATCTCTTCTTCGGCAAGGAGACGGCAGGTCTCCCCGAAGCGTTTCGCCGCCGCTTTTACCACCGCTGCATCCGCCTGCCTATGCGCAGCGCTGCCCGCAGCCTCAACTTAAGTAATTCCGTTGCCATCCTCACCTATGAAGCACTGCGGCAAACCGGTTTCCCCGGTCTGCAGGGCGAAGGGGAAATGGCAGAAGAATAAATTCATCTACTACTTTCTTAAAAGGAGAGACAATATGAACTATAACAAGAAGACCATCATGGATGTGGAAGTGTCCGGCAAGAAGGTGCTGCTGCGCTGCGATTTCAACGTGCCTCAGGATAAGGCCACCGGTGAGATCACCAGCGACAAGCGTATCGTCGCCGCCCTCCCCACCATCAACTATCTGCTGGATAACGGCGCTGCCGTCATCGCCTGCTCCCATCTGGGCAAGCCCAAGGGCGAGTGGAAGGAGAACCTCTCCCTCGCCATCGTGGCTAAGCGTCTGGGCGAGCTGCTGGGCCGCGAGGTCATCTTCGCCAAGGACATCGTGGGCGAGGATGCCAAGGCCAAGGCCGCTGCTCTCAAGGGCGGCGAGATCATGCTGCTGGAGAACCTGCGCTTCGATCCCCGCGAGGAGAAGAACGATCCCGCTATGGCTAAGGAGCTGGCCGACATGGCGGAGCTGTACGTCTCCGACGCTTTCGGTACTGTCCATCGTGCCCACGCCTCCACCGCCGGCGTCGCCGCTTACCTGCCTGCCGTTTCCGGTCTGCTGGTGGCTCGCGAGCTGGAGATCATGGGCGGCGCGCTGGCCGATCCCAAGCGTCCCTTCGTGGCCGTCCTCGGCGGTGCCAAGGTCAGCGACAAGCTGGGCGTCATCAACAACCTGCTGGATAAGGCCGACACCCTCATCATCGGCGGCGGCATGGCCTACACCTTCGTGAAGGCCCAGGGCGGCTCCATCGGTAAGAGCCTGTGCGAGAACGATCGCCTTGCGTACGCTCTGGAGATGATCGCCAAGGCTAAGGCAAACGGCGTGAACCTGCTGCTGCCCACCGACACCATGGCCTCTGCCGAGTTCTCCTCCACCGCTGTTGGCACCGTGGTGCCCACCGCTGCCATCCCCGAGGAGATGGAGGGTATGGACATCGGCCCCAACACCCGCGAGCGCTTCTGCGCCGCCGTTGCCGATGCCGGCACCGTGGTGTGGAACGGCCCCATGGGCGTGTTTGAGTTCGAGAACTTTGCCGGCGGTACCCGTGCCATGGCCAAGGCCCTGACCGATTGCGGCGCTGTGACCATCATTGGCGGCGGCGACAGCGCAGCTGCCGTTGAGCAGCTTGGCTTTGCAGACAAGATGACCCACATTTCGACGGGTGGCGGCGCTTCCCTCGAACTGTTTGAAGGTAAGGTGCTTCCCGGTATCGCTTGCCTCAACGATAAATAATCAAACGATGCAGCGGGGCGGGTACGGTTACTCGCCCT
>JAZQMH010000127.1:0-4165 GCA_045543255.1 Vescimonas sp. | reverse complement strand
GCTACTGTTACGGCATCCGTCTCTACGCCGCCGCCAAGTTTGCCGCAGAACACGGCTTCGATAGCTTCACCTCCACCTTGTTCGTCAGCCCCTACCAAGACCACGAGAAGATGCGGGAAATCGCCGAGGCGGCAGGGAAACTATACGGCGTAGAGTTCCTCTACCGCGACTTCCGCACAGGCTTCCGCGAGGGACAAGCCATCGCCCGCGAGGAGCAGCTCTACATGCAGAAATACTGTGGCTGCGTCTTTTCCGAGGGGGAGCGGTACGATAAAAAAATCCAGCGCGACCTCAAAGAGTCCCTTAAATTCTTTGAAAATTGACCATAATCGCCCGATAGTACCCTCTATCGGGCGGTTTTTATCTTTACACCATGGCGAAATTGGGGTATAATATTTCAATTAGTGATTTGTTACCCGAAAGGAGGGAGATGCAGAAATGAAAATCAATCAGCTGAAGGCGGGCGCGCTGCTGAGCTATGTGTCCATGGGCCTTTCCACCGTCATCTCCCTCGTCTATACCCCCGTCATGCTCCAGCGCTTGGGCGACAGTGAGTTCGGCGTGTACCAAACGGTGCTGCCCATCATCTCCTATTTGAATCTCCTGTCCTTCGGCCTCGGCAGCGCCTACGTCCATTACTATTCCCGTTATAAGACCCAAAACGACCGCGACGGCATGGCGCGCTTGAACGGCCTCTTTATCATGACCTACATGGTGCTGGGCGCGCTGCTCCTCGCCATCGGCTTTTGGATCAGCATGCACGGCGACGTGGTCTTTGGCAAAAAGCTCACCGCCGAGGAGATCGCCTTGGGTGAAACCCTGCTGCGTATTTTGTCGGTGAACGCCGCCATCACCTTCCCCCTAAGCGTCTTTGAATCCCACATCACCATCCACGAACACTACATGTTCCAAAAGGTAGTGTCCATGATCAAGCAGGTCTTAAACCCCCTCGTCATGATCCCCCTGCTGATCATCGGCTACCGCAGCGTGACGCTGACCATCGTCACCCTCATTTTCACCGTGGTGACAGGCGTCATCAACATGATTTACTGTTTCCGCAAGCTGCGAATGCCCATCCGCTTTGCCCGCCCCGACTTCCGCCTGCTGCGGGAAATGTCGGGCTACACCCTCTATGTGTTCTTAGGCATCGTGGTGGAGAATGTGAACTGGAGCATTGGTCGCTTGCTGCTGGCATGGTGTCACGGTACAACGGCAGTTACCATTTTCGCCCTCGCCGCCCAGCTCAACGTCTACTATTTGACCTTCTCCAACGCCATCTCCAATGTCCTTACCCCCCGCGTCCATCGCCTCGTGGCGGAGAACGCCCCCATGCGTTCCCTCAACGCCCTCTTTACCAAGGTGGGCCGCCTGCAATTCATCCTCTTGGGCTGCATCTTCTTCGGCTTCGTGGCCATCGGCAAGCCCTTCTTGATTCTGTGGGGCGGCGCGGAGCAGTTCGGCGTGGACTACGCCGTAACGCTGGTGCTGTTTTTCACCACCATGTGGACCAATATCCAAACGGTGGGCATCGAGATTCAGCGGGCCAAAAATATGCACAAGTTCCGCTCCCTCACCTATTTGGGGGTCACGGTTGCCAACATCGCCATCTCCCTGCCCCTTTGCATGCGCTTCGAGGGCATGGGTATCGCCATCGGCACAGCCATCTCCACCTTCGTGGGCAATTTGCTGCTGATGAACTGGTACTACTATCGCCGCATCGGCCTCAATATCCCCAAGTTTTGGCGGCATATCTCCCGCTTGTTCCCCTCTATGATTTTGCCCGCCATCGTCTCGGTGCTGTTGGCGGTGTTTGTCCATCCCACCAGCTATTGGGAGATGATTCTCCCAGGCTGCTGCATCGTGGCGGTCTACGGTATCTCCGTGTGGCTCTTCGGTCTCAACCGCTATGAGCGCGAACTGGTGCTGAACCCGCTGCGCCGTATTTTCGGAAGATTTCTAAGGAGGTAAAGAACGATGCGTGAAATGCGAATGAAGAACCGTCAGCGTGACGAGGCCTTTGCTTGGGAAGTTCTCCGTCAGAGCGTCTATGCCACCCTCGCGCTGGTGAAAGATGACGGCACGCCCATCGCCGTCCCCATCAACGCCGTAGGTGACGATGTGTATAAAGTCATCTATTTCCACTGTGCTGGCGTAGGGGAGAAGTGGGAAATTTTGGAGAAGAACCCGCAGGTGAGCCTCTCGGTGGTGTCCCACGCCGCCATCAAGCCCATGGCCTTCTCCACCGCCTACCGCTCCGCCCGTTTTAACGGTCGCGCTCAGGTGGTCACCGACGAGGGGGAGATGGTGAAAGCCATGATGCTCCTTTGTCAGCACTTCGACCCCAAGAACATGGGCAACTTCGCCCGTGAAATGGAGCATTGCACCGCCCGCGTGGTGAAAATCATCCCCGAAGAAATCACAGGCAAAGAGAATATGTAAAAATAAGAACGCAGGTATCGCACCGATACCTGCGTTTTTTATATGGTTTTCTTCTTAATTTTCCCCCAGTCCAGCTCCATCACCACGAAGCTCACCAGCATGAGCCCCGCGCCGATATAGCCCCGCGGCAGCAGCCGCTCGTGTGCGATAAAGAAGGCCACGATGCCCGAAAACACAGGCTCCAAGGTGAAAATAAGGCCCACATGGGTGGCGGTGGTGTACTGCTGCGCCACCGTCTGTACCACGAAGGCCACGCCTGTGCAGCAGATGCTTAAAAAGAGGACGCTGCCCCACACGGCGGGACTTTGGGGCAGCACAGGCTGCTCGGTCAAGAAGGCAATCACCGTCATCACCACGCCTGCAATGCCCAGTTCGATAACGCCCATAGCAAGAGGATCGACCTCCGCCTTTCCCACCGCCCGCTCCGTCACAATCATGTCCGCGCCGTAGCTGACGGCGCAGATAAGGCAGAGAAGGTCGCCCGAATTCATGGAGAGGTTCTCATTCAGCGTCATCATGGCAAGACCGATGGTACACAGGACAAGGGAGAAGCCCAGCCGCTTTTCGGGCTTGCGGCGGTTCACGAGGAAATCAAGAAGGGGCGTGGTCACCACAGGGAGGGCGCAGATAAAGCTGGCGTTGGATAGGGACGTCCGCGCAATGCCGAAGGTACTGCCAAAATAGACGAACACCAACAGGATGCCCACATAGAAGCTATATTTCAGCGTGGCCTTGGAGGCGGCGAACACCCGCTTGCGGAAGATGATGGCCAAGAGGCAGAAGGCCAGCACGAAGCGCATGGCGTTCAGCGTCATCTCGGGCAGCTCTTCCAAGGACAAATCCACCAAATAGTAGGATAAGCCCCAAAACAGGGTCACCAGTACCAGCGCCAAATCCGCTTTCCACTGCCGTTTCATCCCGCCACACACTCCCTTCTTTCGTAGTAAGGAAAGTGTATCATATCACGGAAAGAAAAGGAAGCACTATTTCCACAATCGCACCACACGGCGGTCGTGAAGCTCCTTTGCAAGGAGCAGCAGCAGCGGCCCTATAATCATTCCCGCGATTCCCGCCGCCTGCCAGCCAATATAGATGGCGAGAAGGGAGGGGAGGGGCGGCAGCCCCCCGCTTTTCCCCAGCAGCTTCGGCTCTAAGAAGCTCCGCACCAACCACACCACGAGGTACAGGGCCGTCAGCCCCAGCGCCCCCACCACATCCCCCCAAATGCCCAGCACTGCCGCCCACGGCAGCAGGGCCATTCCTGCCCCGAAGATGGGCAGGGCATCCATGAGGGCAATAAGGAGGGCGAGGAGCAAGGCATACTCCCGCCGCAGCAGGAGAAGTCCCGCCAACAGCTGCAAAAAGGTGACGGTAATGAGGATGATTTGGGCTTTCAGCCACTTCAGCACCGCACCCAATGCCCCGTCTTTCAGCGCCTTTGCTGCCGCCTGCTTTTCTTGAGGTATCTGCCGCAGCAGAAAGGTGCGCAACTGCGGATAGCAGCTCATGGTAAAGAAAAGGGCCATCACCACCGTGGCGCAAAAAAGGAGCGCTCCCGGCAGATGCCCCACCAATTTTGTAATGCTATCCAGCAGCGTTGCCGACAGCTTTACCGCGCCATCCCCCAAAATGCTGCCCACGGCGGCAAGTGCCTTACCTGCCGCCTCCTGCGCCCCTTTTGGCAGCGCCACGCGATATTCCTCCAGCCGCGTCCCCAACTGTTCCA
>JAZQMH010000126.1:0-16105 GCA_045543255.1 Vescimonas sp. | reverse complement strand
GGTACAACAGTGGTCATTACATAAATAACGCCTTTTGCCATGTTGATTATCCTCGCATTTCTGTTTGATATATTAAGCATATCATATGGACAATCACTTTTCAATACATTTCCCGTTTTGCATACTGCGCCACAGGCTGCCATCAAGGGCTAAGCAATCGCTCTTAGGATTTAAAACCCTATATAATGAAACTCCCCGTCGAATCCTCGGCGGGGAGTTTTTGTTGCAATCGGTTTCTATTAACGCTATAATACCCACAAAGGATGTGATACCATGAACAATGCAAGCACAGTGAAGAAAACCAAATTGAGCGGGCGGTTTTGGCTGGCGCTGACCATTTTCAGTCTTATGGGACAGGTGGCATGGGTCGTTGAAAATATGTATTTCAACGTCTTTATCTACAAGATGTTCCACGCCTCCGCCGCCGACATTTCCAACATGGTCATGGCCTCCGCCATTACCGCTACGCTGACCACCATTTTGATGGGCACCCTGTCGGACAAGATTGGCAAACGCAAGCTCTTTATCTGCGTGGGCTATATCCTGTGGGGTCTTTCTATTTTCAGCTTTATCTTCCTCCGCGAAGATATTCTGTCTAAGAATGCCTCTATGATGGTCTCCGCCGCTACGCTGGGCGTGAGCCTCACCATCATTCTCGACTGCGTTATGACCTTCTTTGGCTCCAGTGCCAACGATGCCGCCTTTAACGCATGGCTCACCGACTCTACCGACCCCACCAACCGCGGCGCGGCAGAGGGTATCAACGCCATGATGCCGCTGGTGAGTATTTTGGTGGTGTTCGGCGGCTTCATGTTCTTCGACTTGGAGAAAGCCTCCAGCTGGAGCGCTATCTTCGCCATTATCGGCACGGTGGTGACGGTGGTGGGTATTTTGGGCTTCTTCATTATCAAAGAGCCCCCTGTAGAGAAGATGGCTGACCCCTATTGGGAGAGCATCCTCTACGGTTTCCGCCCCAAGACGGTGAAGAGCAATCCTGCCCTCTATCTCGCGCTGCTGGCCTTCATCCTTTTCAACATCTCCATTCAGATCTTCATGCCCTACCTCATTATCTACTATGAGGTATCCCTCAAGATGACCAACTACGTGCTGATTATGGCACCTGCCATCATCCTCGCCTCGGTGGTGACGGCGCTGTGGGGTCGCGTGTATGATAAGAAGGGCTTTACGTATTCCGGTTTGATGGCTGTCCTCGGCCTCATGATGGGCTATGTGATTTTGTTCTTCACCAAGACCACCGTTCCTGTGTTTATTGGCTCTCTCTTCATGATGAGCGGCTACTTGGCGGGCATGGCGGTGTTCGGTGCTGTCATCCGCGACAACACCCCCGTGGGCAAGGCAGGCCGCTTGCAGGGTGTGCGCATTTTCTCCCAAGTGCTGATCCCCGGCGTGGTGGGCCCCGCCATTGGTAAGAAGGTGCTGGAAAGTGCGGAAGTCATGGTCAACAACGACGGCACGACCTCCTTCATCCCCAACGAGAACATCTTCCTCGCGGCACTGATTGCCATTATTTTGGTGCTGCCCTTCTTTGTGAAGAAGAAAAATGCGTAAAACTAAGAA
Organism: Vescimonas sp.; assembly: GCA_045543255.1. Classification (GTDB taxonomy): domain Bacteria; phylum Bacillota; class Clostridia; order Oscillospirales; family Oscillospiraceae; genus Vescimonas. The sequence goes on along the minus strand of JAZQMH010000126.1, from coordinate 14,527 downwards.
AAGCCATCCTCGAAAAACGAGGATGGCTTTTTTGCGGAATGGGTAATTAGAACTCCACCTTCTCGCCGCGCTTCATACGCTCGCGGAACTCGGCGGTAGCACAGAAGATCGCATCGCCGGCGGAGTTGATGGCGGTTTCCAGAGAATCCTGCACCACACCGATGATGAAACCGACAGCCACCACCTGCATGGCGGTATCCTGACCCACGCCCAGCAGAGAGCAGGCCATGGGGATCAGCAGCAGAGAGCCGCCGGCAACGCCGGAAGCACCGCAAGCACCGAGGGTTGCCACAAAGCTCAGCAGGATGGCGATGACAAAGTTGACGCTGATGCCCTGAGAGAAGGCGGCGGCAAGGGACATGACGGTAATGGTCACCGCTGCGCCGTCCATGTTGATGGTGGCACCCAGAGGAATAGCCACGGAGTAGTACTCCTTATCCAAGCCCAGCTTCTCGCACAGCTTCATATTCACAGGGATATTGGCAGCGGAGCTGCGGGTGAAGAAAGCGGTGATGCCGGACTCCTTGAAGCACTTCAGCACCAGAGGGAAGGGATTGCGCTTGAGGGAGATAGCAACGATGATGGGGTCAATAATGAAAGCCACCACCAGCATGCAGCCCACCAACAGCAGCAGGATCTTGCCATAGTCGGTGAAGATCTCCAGACCATACTCACCCACGGAGGCGTACACCAGACCCATAATGCCAAAGGGTGCCAGCTGAATCACCCATGCCACAGCCTTGGACACGGCAGCGGAGATGTCGTTGAGCACTTCCTTGGTCTTTTCGCCGGCAGCGCGGAGGGCAAGACCCAGCACCACAGCCCAAGCGAGGATGCCGATATAGTTACCGTTGATGATAGAGCCGATGGGGTTGGCCACAATGTTGTTCAGCAGCACCGTGAACACCTCGCCCAGACCTGCGGGAGCGGCTTCCTCAGCAGAGATGCTCAGAGGAATGGTCACCTTGAAGAGGTAGCTGCCGATGACGGCCACCACAGCGGCGAGGAAGGTGCTGAGAACATAGTAGATAATGACGGTCTTGAATCGGCCGCCAATGTTCTTACCTGCGCTGGCAAGGGACGCAATGACCAGCACGAACACCAGCAAGGGGGCAATGGCCTTCAGCGCACCAACGAAGATAGAACCGAAGATGGTCACAAACTTGGCCTGAGGTACAAACAGACCCAGCAACACACCGATCACAAGACCGATGGCGATCCGCAGAATCAGCGGCGCATTCACATAGACTTTTAAAATGTTTTTCATAGTAGACTCCTATATATGTTTTTTATAAAAATCGCAGCCTGTCTATGATACCAAAACACCTGTCCGTTGTAAAGAGTGAAGTTGCCTATTTTCGCGAACATTTTTCCCTGAGTCATGTACACTTTGCTGAGAAATAAAGAAATCCCCTCCGCGAGGAGGGGATTTTCTTATTTCTTGGGATAGGGCTTTTCTACATTCGTTCTGCCGAGGAGATAATCTACGCTGACACCGTAGAAATCCGCCAATTTATCGGCATAGTCCAACGGCAAAGGTCGCTCACCCCGCTCGTACTTGGAGTACAGCGACTGGTCGCACAGCAAATAGTCTGCTACTTGTTTTTGTTTTAAGTCACGATCTTCTCGCAAATCACGGATTCGAAGTTCCATTCACATCACCCACACAAGGATACAATAGGACGGAGTGTCCTATTGACATATTGGACAATATGTCCTAAAATATTCTTATCCTTGAATCGGAGGGGCGAAATGGAACACAGTATAGAAAGCTATCTTAAAAGATTATCAACCCCCGAACTAGAATCCATGCTGCAATACTTCTTTCACAGTCGAGAAAACCACGCTCTTGAAATATGTGAGGTGCTGAAAGAATTAGCACTCCGCAAAACATAAAAAAGACCGCCAACGGCGGTCTTTTTTGTGTCTATTAATCGCTGTCCAGCTTAAGCACAGCCATGAAGGCTTCCGTAGGCACCTGCACCGTGCCGAGGTTGCGCATCTTTTTCTTACCTTCCTTCTGCTTCTCCAGCAGCTTCTTCTTACGGGTAATATCACCGCCGTAGCACTTGGCAAGCACATCCTTACGCATGGCCTTCACCGTCTCGCGGGCGATGATACGACCGCCGATGGCGGCCTGAATAGGCACTTCGAACAGCTGACGGGGGATATTCTCCTTCAGCTTTTCGCACAGGCGGCGGGCACGGGGATAGGCCTTGTCGCGGTGGGCAATGAAGCTGAGGGCATCCACGCCATCGCCGTTGAGGAGCAGGTCGACCTTCACCAAGTCACTGGTGCGGTAGCCGGAGAGCTCATAGTCCAGAGAGGCGTAGCCCTTGGTGTTGGCTTTGAGGGTGTCAAAGAAATCGTAGATGATCTCGTTGAGGGGCATCTGATAGTGGAGCTCCACCAAGTGGGTGTCCAGATACTGCATGTCCTTGAACTCGCCGCGGCGCAGCTGACACATGGGCATGATGTTGCCCACGAAATCCTGAGGGGCGATGATGGACACCTTCACATAGGGCTCTTCAGCGTGCTCAATGGTGCCGGGATCGGGGTAGTTGTGGGGGTTATCCACCTTCACCAGCGTGCCGTCGGATTTATACACATGATAGATAACAGAGGGCAGCGTGGTGACGAGATCGAGATTGAACTCACGCTCCAAGCGCTCTTGAATGATCTCCATGTGGAGCATACCCAAGAAGCCGCAGCGGAAACCGAAGCCCAAAGCCACAGAGGATTCCGGCTCGAAGGTGAGAGAGGCGTCGTTCAGCTGCAGCTTTTCCAGCGCGTCACGGAGGTCGGGATACTTGCTGCCGTCCTCGGTGTAGATACCGCAGTAGACCATGGACTGGGCGGGACGATAGCCGGGCAGAGGCTCGGCGGCAGGATTGGCGGCATCGGTGATGGTATCGCCCACCTGCGTGTCCTTCACGTTCTTAATAGAGGCGGTGAAATAGCCGACCTCGCCTGCCTGCAAGCAATCGGCAGGCTCGTTGCCCAAGGGCTTGAGGTAGCCGCACTCCAAGATGGTGTACTCCGCGCCGCTTGCCATCAAGCGGATGGTCTGACCCTTGCGGATAGAGCCCTCCATAATGCGGAAGAGAACCACCACGCCCACATAGGGGTCATACTGGCTGTCGAACACCAAGGCGCGGAGGGGCGCATTGGGATCGCCGGTGGGGGCGGGCAGGTCGTTGACGATGCTCTCCAGCACCGACTCGATGTTAATGCCCAGCTTGGCAGAGATCTCGGGGGCATCGAGGGCGGGCAGGCCGATAATGTCCTCCACCTCCTGCTTTGCCTTCATCACATCGGCGGCAGGGAGGTCGATCTTATTAAACACAGGCACGATCTCCAGCTCATGCTCCATGGCGAGGTAGGTGTTGGCCAACGTCTGCGCCTCCACGCCCTGGGTGGAGTCCACCACCAGCAGCGCGCCTTCGCAGGCGGCGAGGGAGCGGCTGACCTCATAGTTGAAGTCAACATGACCGGGGGTGTCGATGAGGTTCAAGGCGTAGGTCTCGCCGTCATTGGCGGTGTAGAAGATCTGCACGGCGCGAGACTTAATGGTGATGCCGCGCTCTTTTTCCAAATCCATATTGTCCAGCAGCTGGTTGGACATCTCACGCTCCGTCACGGCGTTGCACTTCTCCAGCAGGCGGTCAGCCAAGGTGGATTTACCGTGGTCAATATGGGCGATGATGGAGAAATTACGAATCTTACTCTGGTCAAACATACTTTTTGTCAATCCTCCATGTGGTGGTTTGCGCGCTCGTCGGCGCTGTGGAGCACCTGTGCGGCGCTCTGCCCCAAGCCGGGGATGCCCGTCAGATCGTCGGAATTGAGGGCAGGCAAGGTTTCGCAGCTGTTCAGCGCACGAAGATAGGCAGCGCGGCACAATGTCATATCTGCATCTACGAGGCCGCCGTTAAAATCGGCAGTGGTGACGGCGAAGAAGTCCTCGTTACCGCCGCAGCGGCGATAGAGACTGCGCAGCAGGGTATAGAGGGCGCTGCCCAGATAATCGCCCGCTGCCGTAATGGCAACGCGGTCGCCGCTCTTGCCCAGCAGGTCGAACAGTAACCCCGTGGTGTTCATCACCAGTTTCTTTTGCAGCGTTGCCAAGATGCTGCCCTTCAGCGAGCCCTTTTCGTCCGCCGCGTCATATAGTTCCGCTGCCTCGATCATAGCGCCGTCGCGGCTGGCGGTGCGGCCCAGCAGGAAGTCCGCCGAGACATGGTAGTAATCGCACACCTTCGTCACGAAACTCAGCCCCGGTTCGCGGATACCGTTTTCATAGTGGCTCAGCAGCGCTTGGGAAACACCTAATTCCGCTGCCGCTTTACGCTGGGAGATGCCGCGCTCCTGCCGCAGCAGGCACAAGGCGCGGGAAAAATCACTGGCCATTTCTCTCACCCGATTTCCTCTCTTTTTGAATACAGTGTGTAGAGTATACACCCAATTATACCAATTGTAAAGGAAAAACAGAGCGAAAAAGGGCAAAAAAGATACGCAGCAAAGGCTGCGTATCTTTGTGCAATTTTCGGTACAATTACTTGGCGGCCTTTTTCTTCTTGTCCAGAACGCTCAGGACGAGGGAGCAGATGATGCCGACCACAGCCAGACCCACCAGCAGCAGGAAGGTGGAGTTGTAGGACTGGCTCTTATCAAACAGAGCGCCGGAGATGGTGCTGCCGAAGGAGGCGAAGATCAGGTTGGTGTTCACCAGAGGCAGGTTCATGGGATAGTACTTGGGGCCGAAGTAAGCGCGGACAAAGGCAGAGTTGGTGGGGGTGATGCCGGAGTAGGCAAGGCCGCCAACGATGAAGCCGATGATCACGACCACCACGCTGTGGCTCTTCAGGGCCAGCAGCAGGATGGCAGCGGTGATGATGAACAGGATGTTCACGCCCTGCATGGACACGCTGCGGCCGAACTTATCGTACATGCCGCCGAAGATGACACGACCCACAGCGTTGAAGATGGAGATAAGACCCACGATGGTAGCCACGGCGCCGCCTGCCACAGAGGCGGAAACCTCCAGCACCATGCCGCTGGCCTGAGAGATCAGGGCGAGGCCGGCAGCGGACAGGGCGATGGCCCACACGTAGAACAGCCAGAAGGAGGGGTTCTTCAGGGTCTGACCGGGAGTGCTCTCCACCAGAACGGTGTTCTTGGCAGCGGTAGCCTTGGCGGGAGGTGCAACATAATCTGCACCGGGAGCCACCATGAAGAAGGAGCAGATCACGAGGATCACGAAGATGATGATGCCCATCACCACGAAGCTGGTACGCCAACCGCCGATCTCAGCGGGAGTCCAAGCCTGATAGAGCTTACCGATGATGAAGCTGCCGCCGCCGAAGCCGCACAGCAGCACGCCGCCGATGAGGCCGGGACGATCGGGGAACCACTTGACGATGGTGGCCATAACGGCATTGTAGCCCATACCGGAAGCGAGGCCGCACATGATGCCGAAGCTGATGTACAGCATGGGCAGGCTCTGGGTACGGGAAGCTAGGAAGAAGCCCACCAGGAACAGCACGGCGCTGGCCCACACGAAGGTGCGGGCAGAGATCTTCTTCAGGGTAAAGCCGCAGATCATGCAGCCGATGCAGAAGCAGATCATGACCAGGGTAAAGGTGAGGCTCAGCTGAGCCTTGGTCCACTGAGCAAACTCAGCGGCGATGGGGCCGGACAGCACGCTCCATGCGTACACGAGACCGGCAAACAGCAGGATCACCACGCCGGCGATGGCGTAGACCCAACGATTGAGATTCTTCATGAGATGTCTCCTCCAAATATGTATGTGGTTAAAAAGTTTGTCAACATTTCGATTTTAGCAAAGGATTCTTCGGATTGCAAGAGCAAAGTTGGAAAATCCTCAAATTATCCGCTCTTTTCGAACTTTTCAGTCAATACCGAACAACTTTTTGCCGTTTTGGCAGGTGATCGCCTCTGCCTCCGCTGCGCTGATGCCGCGAATTTCTGCCAGCTTGTCGAGAATATAGGGGATATTCCGCGAGTCGTTCCGCTTGCCACGCATGGGCACAGGAGAGAGATAGGGGCTGTCCGTCTCCACCACGATGCGATCAAGGGGAATGGCCTCAACCACTTCCACCGTCTTGCGTGCGTTTTTATAGGTAAGAGGGCCGTCAAAACCTAAATACCAGCCCATTTTGATGAGTTCCTGTGCCATCTCCACGCTGCCGGAGTAGCAATGGAACACACCGCGGAGGTTGGGGAATTCCTTCACAATGGCGAGGGTGTCGCCGTGGGCTTCACGGTCATGGATAATGACAGGCAGATTCAGCTCCAGCGCCAAGCGCAGCTGCTGCCGGAACACTTTCTGCTGGAACTCCTTGGGGGGATTCTCCGCCCAGTAGTAATCAAGGCCGATCTCACCGATGGCCACCACTTTCTCGTTCTTGGCAAGTTCGCGGAGGGCGTCGATGTGGGCAGAGACAAAATCGCCGCAGTTCTCGGGGTGGATGCCCACAGCGGCGTACATCTTGTCATGCTGAGAGGCCATCTCCACGGCAAGGGCAGAGCTCTCCACCGTGCAGCCGGGGTTGACGATCAAGCCGCCGAAATCGGTGATGACCGCATCGCGGTCGAGGTCGAAGGCCTCGTCATCATAGTGGGCGTGAGTGTCAAAAAGCATCGCAAAGCTCCACCTTTCCCAGCTTCACATCGGTGATGTACTTGTCCTTGATCTCCATCAAGGGTTTCATGTGGGGCTGCTGCATGTGGACGCGCTGGTGGGCCTCGCTCTCCCACTGCTCGAGGAGCAGCACCACGTTTTCATCCTGTGCCGAGAGGTAGTAATCGTACATGATGCAGCCATCTTCATTGCGGATGGCGGTCAAGATCCCCTGCTCCACGATCTCGCGGAGGAACTTTTCACGGCAGCCCTCTTTGGCGATATATTTCACATAGATATTCAGCATTTTTCTTCACGCTCCTTTTCTTTTAGTCTACTCCAACGCTGCGGAAATGGCAAGAAAAATCCCGCCTTTGCAGGCGGGATTTACAATTCACGTTAGCACAGCTTTGCGCCGGCGGGGACGGAGTCGTCGATCAGCATCAGATGCAGCTTCTCCTCGCCCTTCTCCTTGTGAACAGCAGAGATCAGCATACCACAGGAGGGGATGCCCATCATCTTGCGGGGAGGCAGGTTCAGAATGGCAATGGCGGTCTTGCCGATGAGATCCTCGGGGGCATAGTACTGACGGATGCCGGAGAGGATGGTGCGGTCAACGCCGCTGCCATCGTCGAGGGTAAACTTCAGCAGCTTATCGCTCTTCTTCACGGTCTCGCAGTTCTTGATCTTCACGGCGCGGAAATCGGACTTGAGGAAGGTGTCGAAGTCCACATTCTCCTCCACATAGGGCTCCAGCTCGATGGCGGGCAGGGCAGCCTTGCGCTGTGCCTCCTGCAGAGCCTCCAGCTCGGCAAGCGCCTTCTCAGCATCGATGCGGGGGAACAGGTTCTCGCCCTTGGACACGGTAGCATCAGCGCACAGGGTGCCCCAGACGTTGGCCTTATCCCAGCTGCGGCAGCTCTCGCAGCCGGCGCCGATCTTGGTGAAGATCTTCTCGCAGCTCTCGGGGACGAAGGGGGTCAGCAACGTGGTGCAGATGCGGACGGTCTCGAGAAGGTTATAAAGAACCGTGGCGAGGCGGACACGCTTGGTCTCGTCCTTGCCCAGTGCCCAGGGAGCAGTCTCGTCAATATACTTGTTGGCGCGCTCGATGACCTTGAAGATCTCCTCCAGTGCGTTCTGGAACTGGAACTTCTCCATCTCGGCCTCGTAGCGGTCACGGAGCTCGCAGGCGGCGGTCTTCAGCTCGCAGTCGATGCCGTCGTCCTCACGCTCGGTGGGCAGCGTGCCGCCGAAGTACTTCTCGATCATGCCGGTGGTGCGGCTCACCAAGTTGCCCAGCTTGTTGGCAAGGTCAATGTTGATGGTGTTGATAAGCAGCTCGTTGGTGAAGTTGCCGTCGGTGCCGAAGGGGAAGGTGCGCAGCAGGAACAAGCGGAGGGCATCCACGCCGAACTTCTCAGCCAGCACATAGGGGTCAACCACGTTGCCCTTGGACTTACTCATCTTGCCGCCGTCGATCACCAGCCAGCCGTGGCCATAGACGTGCTTGGGCAGGGGTTCTTCCACGCTCATGAGCATGGCGGGCCAAATGATGGAGTGGAAACGGACGATCTCCTTGCCCACGAAGTGGACGGTGGCAGGCCAATAGCGCTCGTAATCGTTATACTTATCGTTGCAGTAACCCATAGCGGTGGCGTAGTTGAAGAGGGCATCCACCCAAACGTACACCACGTGACCGGGATCGAAGTCCACGGGCACGCCCCACTTGAAGCTGGTACGGGAAACGCACAGATCTTCCAGACCGGGCTTGATGAAGTTGTTGACCATCTCGTTGACGCGGGTACGGGGCTGCAGGAAGTCGGTGTCCTCCAGCAGGTGCTGGATGCGATCGGCATACTTGCTCAGACGGAAGAAGTAGGCCTCCTCCTCGGCGTCATGGACATCGCGGCCACAGTCGGGGCACTTGCCGTCCACCAGCTGGCTCTCGGTCCAGAAGCTCTCGCAGGGGGTGCAGTACTTGCCCTTGTAAGCGCCCTTGTAGATGTCGCCCTTATCATACATCTTGCGGAAGATCTTCTGCACGGCTTCCACATGATAATCGTCAGTGGTGCGGATGAAGCGATCGTTGGAGATGTTCATCAGCTTCCACAGGTCGAGAATACCGCCCTCGCCCTCAACAATGTGATCGACGAACTCCTGAGGGGTGCAGCCGGCCTCGTTGGCCTTGGTCTCGATCTTCTGACCGTGCTCATCGGTACCGGTGAGGAACATGACGTCCGCGCCGGTAAGACGCTTATAACGAGCGATGGCGTCAGCTGCCACGGTGCAGTAGGGATGACCGATGTGGAGCTTGTCGGAGGGGTAGTAGATGGGGGTAGATACGAAGAAAGTGTTGTCATGTGCCATTTGGTTTATCTCCTTTTCCGCAGCACCGGATGGAAGCGCTGCTTTAAATTGAATACAGTATTTGTTGTTTGGCGGCAAAATAAAAAAACGTCCCGGGAAATCCCAAGGACGACCGAAATGACCGTGTTACCACCTTGTTTCACCGCAATTTCGCAACTGCGGCCTCAGGGAGTGCCATCACACTCCTGCGCGCTGACGGGCGCACCCGTTCCGCCCTAACGCCTTTGCGCTCAGACGGACAGCTCCGGAGCCATGTTCCCCCGCGTTCTCTGCGCCCGTTTCCACCGCTCCGGGCTCTCTTGCAGCAGATATGCACGAGGTACTCTCTCTTTCATCGCCTTTTTGTATAAAGTTCTTTGCCATCTTACCCTAAAATGGCAGATTTGTCAACTACCTTGTAATTTTTCCGTGCAATTTGCTCCTTTACAGTGCCTATTGTTTTTTGTATAATAATGGGTGGAAAACTTGAAGGAAAACACCCCGCCTAATTCGGGCAGAAAAAGTTTAATTTTGGGAGGAACACATTATGTCCTATCGTATTTTGGTCATTAACCCCGGCTCCACCTCCACCAAGATCGGTGTGTTTGAGGATGAAGTGCAGCTGTTCTCCAAGACGCTGCGTCACAGCGCCGAGAAGATCGCTGAGTTCGCCGCGATTGCCGATCAGAAGAGCTGGCGCAAGGATCTGGTAATGGAGGCTCTGAAGGAGAACGATTTCGATGTCACTACTCTGTCTGCCGTTTCCGGTCGCGGCGGTCTGGTTGCTCCCCTGCGCGGCGGCACCTATGCTACCACCGATAAGCTGATGGCAGATACCGCTGCCGGCGTCGGCGGTCAGCACGCCTGCAATCTGGGCGGTCTTATCGCCCGCGAGATCGGCGACGAGCTGGGCATTCCCTCCTTCATCGTGGATCCCCCCGTGGTGGATGAGTTGGCTCCCGTGGCCCGCTATTCCGGCCATCCCGTTATCACTCGCCGCCCCACCTTCCATGCCCTGAACCAGAAGGCCGTTGCCAAGCGCTACGCCAAGGAAGTGGGCAAGAAGTATGAGGATCTGAACCTGCTGGTTTGCCACATGGGCGGCGGCATCAGCGTGGGCGCTCACGTGAAGGGCAGCGTTATCGACACCGAGAACGCACTGGACGGCGAGGGCCCCTTCTCCCCCGAGCGCGCAGGCTCCCTGCCCTCCGGCGATTTGGTGAGACTGTGCTTCTCCGGCAAGTATACCGAGGCTGAGATCAAGAAGATGATCACCGGTCAGGGCGGCTTGGTGGCCTATGTGAACTCCACCGATATGAAGCAGCTGCTGATCGACGCGGAGACCGATCCCAAGATCGCTGAGGTCATGGACGCTTTCCACTATCAGATCGCCAAGGAGATCGGCGCTATGGCAGCCGTTATGTGCGGTCAGATCGACCAGATCATCCTCACTGGCGGCGTGGCCTACGGCCCCCAGTCTGTGGAGGCTATCACCAAGCACGTTGGCTGGATCGCTCCCATCACCGTGTATCCCGGCGAGGACGAGCTGCTGGCTCTGACTCAGGGTGCCCTCCGCGTCCTCAAGGGCGAGGAAAAGCTCATGGAGTATTGATCCTATCCCGCTACATAAGAAAAAAGAAACGCCTTCGGGCGTTTCTTTTTTTGCTTTTTTATCCGATCATATAGCTGCCGCTTTCGGGGGCTTTACCCGTCATGACAACGATGCGCTCCGCGCCGTAGCCCTCGCCCAGTTCCTCCTGCAGGGCGGTTACATCCACATGGGAGGCAACATACACACGGTCGAAATATGTGGTGATCAGTTCAGCGTTGATGCCATCCTCCGCCGAGAGGTCGTTGCGCAGAACGATGCCCAGCACCGTGCTCTCCGGCAGATTGGCACGCAGGGCGGCAACGAAATCCGCCAGCACCGCCTCACGATCCGTCTGGGCCAAGCCGTCGATGGCGGCGGTATTACCCGTGACGGGATAGGCGAAGTGATCCAGCATCAGCTCGTCAAAGCCCAAAGCCGTCAGTTCCTGACAAAGGGATGTAATATAGGCCGTGGTCTGGGGATGGGTGGGGTCAAGCCATGTGCGGCTGTCGGCATCATACCAGTAGCCGCCGTTATCACGGCACAATGCCGCGTCACGATAAGCGCGGACAAAGTAGCTGTCACAGAAGGTGGACATCCGCCCCACCACATACTTATCCCCCGCCAAAATGGCCTTGAGATTGGTCATGGTATCGCCGCCGGTCACATCTACCTCCTCGGGAATGTTGGCCTCAGAGGCATAGGTGATGCTGCCGTTGACGCGCTTGACCTCAATGACAATATCCTCTTCGGGAGTGGATTCCAGCGTCTTTTCCGGATCACGCTTCAGCACAAGGCTGCCCACCATGCGGGCGTGCAGTTCCTTTACCTCCCGCAGAGAAGATGGCTTCTCCTCAGGGGTGACAATGTCGATAGTGACCTCATCCTCATTTACAGCGGGGGAGTCCTCCCCGCCTCTATCAAAGAAAGGCAGGTCGAGACTGATCTTTCCGCTGTCATCGTAGACAAAGTAGTTCTGCAGCAGCAGGAAAGCGCCGCACAGCAACACAGCCACGATCAGCACCAGCGTAATGAGCACTTTTTGCTTTTTTCTCCGTCCGTGATAGCCGCTGTATCCTTTTATCTTCATAGGCAGTCCTTTCAGGGAGTGATGGCATCCAGCTGATTGACGCGGCGCTCGTGGCGGCCGCCCTCAAACTCCGTATTCAGGAAGATCTCCACCATGCGCTCGGCTACCTTGGGGCCGGTCACGCCTGCGCCCAGCGCCAGCACATTGGCATTGTTGTGGCGGCGGGTCATCTCGGCGCTCCAAGCGTCGGTGCAGTGGGCGCAGCGGATGCCCTTGACCTTATTGGCGGCGATGGAGATGCCGATGCCGGTGGTGCAGATGACGATGCCGTAGTCACACTCGCCTGCGGCGACGCTGCGGGCCACCTTCTCGCCATAGACGGGATAGTCCACACTGTCGGTATTGAAGCAACCGAAGTCCTCGAAATCGTAATCGTGCTCTTCCAGCCAAATGAGAATGTCCTGCTTCAGCAGGTAGCCGCCGTGGTCACAACCAATCGCAATTTTCATAGTTTTCTCCTCCTAAGTCGTGATAATGGTTACAGGGGATGAAATTCGGGTTTATGTTTGTCAAAGGTGGTGCTATAGCGCAAACCGCAGCTGCGGAGCAGCTCCTGCGTCTCCTTGATGCGGCAGCCTACAAAACTTGGGTCATGGGCATCAGAGCCGAGGGTGATGATCTCGCCGCCCATGTCGTGATAGAGCTTTAAGATCTCGGCGCTGGGCAGCGGGGCGTTGCCGCGGTTGGTGTTGCACTCAATGCCGATGCCCTTGGGGATGATGATGCGGAAGATGTCCTCCACTTGGTGCATATGCTTTTCGAAGGTCATGGAGCGGTGATGATGCTCGTTGATGTAGCGCAGAGGCAGGGTAAGATGACCCAATACATCGAACTTGCCCCACTTAGCAAGAATCGCCATGTCCTCCATGTAGCCGTCGATCACATCGTGGTAATATTCCTCGCTCTCTTCCTTGATGAAGTAGAGGTCGAACTTCCCGTGACGGGCGGCAGCCATATGGACAGAGCCGATGCAGAAGTCCAAAGGCGGCGCTTCCGCGAGGATCTTCTCCATCCTCTCAAACGACCAGTAGGCTTCCCCCAATTCCGCGCCCAAGCGCAGCTTCAAGCGGTCGCCGAAGCGCTCCACCGCGCGGGCATAGTCCGCCTTGGGCTCATCCCAGCAAAAGGTATCACGAGGGGTGAAGCCCTTCCAATAATAGGTGTCCACATGGTCGGTGATACACAGCTCATCAAGGCCGATCTCCACGGCCCGCGCCGCCAGTTCTTCGATGGAATGCTTTCCGTCGGGCGACCAAGCGGAATGTACATGATAGTCAGCAAGATACATGTTAGCGTTTCTTAAAGAAGCCCTTGCCCTTTTCCTCCGTGGTTTCGCCCAGCAGCTCGCTGAACTTCCGCAGGGCCTCCTTTTGCTCCTTCGTCAGATTCTTGGGCGTAGCGATGTTGACGGTGATGTACTGATCGCCGCGACCACGTCCGTTCAAAGCGGGGATACCCTTACCACGGAGGCGGAACACGCTGCCCGTCTCCGTTCCCTCGGGCAGGTCGTACTTCACCTTACCGTCAATGGTGGGGATCTCCAGCGTTGCGCCCAGCACGGCTTGGGCATAGGTAATGGTGCTGTCGCAGTACACATCGTTGCCCTCGCGGCGGAACAGCTCGTGGGGCTTCACCATGACAGTAATGAGCAAATCGCCCGCTTGGCCGCCGTTCTTGCCGGCGTGACCCTGCCCGCGGAGAGAGATGGTCTGACCGTGGTCAATACCGGCGGGGATGTCCACCTTCACAGTGCGGCGCTTACGCACCACGCCGCGGCCACTGCAATCGGAGCAGGGCTGATGGATAATTTTACCCGTGCCGCCGCACTTGGTACAAGGGGAGGTGGTGGCAAACACGCCCATGGGGGTCTGACGGCGCACCTGCACGTTACCTGTACCGCGGCAGGTGGGGCAGACCTCGGGGGTCGTACCCTCGGCGCAGCCGCTGCCCTTACAGGTGGGGCAGTTCTCCGTGCGGTCGACGGAAATCTCCTTCTCGCAGCCGAAAGCGGCCTCCAAGAAGTCCACCGTGACGCTGACACGGATGCTCTCACCGCGCTGGGGGCCGTTACGGCGCTGCTGCTGACCGCCGAAGCCGCCAAAGCCCCCGCCGAAAAAGCTGCCAAAGATGTCGCCCAGATCGCCGAAGTCGAAGCCTGCTGCGCCATCGCCCCAGCCGCTTCCCCCTGCGCCGAAGTTGGGATCGACACCGGCGAAGCCGAACTGGTCATAGCGGGCCTTCTTCTGGGGATCGGACAGCACCTCGTTGGCCTCGTTAATCTCCTTGAACTTCTCCTCAGCCTCTTTGTTGCCGGGGTTCATGTCGGGGTGATACTTGCGGGCCAGCTTTTTATATGCTTTTTTTATTTCTTCCTCCGAGGCACCCTTGGAAACACCAAGTACCTCGTAATAATCGCGTTTTTCCTGTGCCATTATGTTTCGCTCCTAACACTGCGAACAGGGACAGGGGTTCCCTGTCCCTTATTCGCCGTTTAGTTCTTACTTGTTCTCGTCCTCGTCGACCACCTTGTAGTCAGCATCATAATACTGCTGACCACCGTTGGGGTCGCCCTGAGCGGCATTGGGATCACCCTGAGGTGCCTGCTGCTGATAGAGCATCTCGCTCATCTGATAGAACAGCTGCGTCAGCTCCTCGGTAGCGGCCTTGATAGCGTCGGTGTCGTCACCCTTCAGAGTTTCCTTCAGCTTATCGATGCCTGCCTGGATGGGAGCCTTCTCGCTCTCGGGGATCTTGTCGCCCACCTCGCCCAGAGTCTTCTCGGACTGGTAGACCATCTGATCGGCCTGGTTGCGGATCTCCACCTTCTCCTTGATCTTGGCGTCCTCAGCGGCAA
>JAZQMH010000125.1:0-5196 GCA_045543255.1 Vescimonas sp. | reverse complement strand
GGTGGTGGCACGGCGCAAGCCGTGACGGAGGGAGAGAACGACTACCCCTCAGTCTTTTTGCTTCGCAAAAATCCAGCTCCCCTGACAAGGGGAGCCAAGGGTGCTGACGCACCAACGAATACAAAACACAAATCCCTCTCCGCACTGGAGAGGGATTTTTTCATTTTTACAAGTCCACCACCGTCACGCTGTGGCCCGTGTGGGGCAGGAATGTTTCCAAAATATCCTTCGTGGCGACGCGGAGAGAGGATGTATTGCGGCAGGGATGGCAGCCGAACCACTCGCTCTCGGCGACAGTTCTATCCATGGCGAGGGTGACGCGGTGGGCGGTGTCGTTCATAAGCCCCAAAATGGAGGCAGAGCCGATGGGGCAGCCCAAAAGCTCTTCCAAGTCCTCCCCCGTTGCGAAGCTGAGGCGGGACGCGCCAATCATCTTGGAGAAGTCCTTAGTGGAGAAGGGCTTGTCGGGCGCCATGCACAAAAGATAGAAGGCGCTGCGGTTACGGGGCGTCAGCAGCAGGTTCTTGCAGATGCTGACCTCCAACTTCTCGGAAATGGCGACGCAGTCCTCCATGGTGTCGGCGTGGTCGTGGTCAACGCGGGTATAGGGGATGCCCAGCTCCGCAAGGAGGGCGTAGCAGGCCGTTTCCTGCGCCGTGCGCGCATCGGTGGGGGCGGCAGTGTAGACGGTAGAGATTTCCATTTTCTTAGCCTCTCTTAATCAGTTCTTCCCCTGCGCGGTAGATGTCACCTGCGCCCACCGTCAGCACCAAGTCCTCGGGCTGGACGACGGAGGCCAAGGTGTCGGTGACCTGCTGCAAGGTGGCGCAGTAGTGGCTGCCCTCAATGTGGGCGCAGAGGTCGCGGGAGGAGATGCCGCTGTCGTTCTTCTCGCGGGCGGCGTAAATCTCGGCGACGATGGCTACATCGGCCTTTTGCATCTCGGCGACGAACTCGTCGAAGAGGGCGGCGGTGCGGGTGTAGGTATGGGGCTGGAAAGCGCAGATGAGGCGCTTGTGGGGCAGGCTGCGGGCAGCCTTCAAAAGGGCGCGGAGCTCATCGGGATGGTGGGCATAATCATCGTAGACCTTAGCGCCGTTAAACTCGCCCTTGTACTCAAAGCGGCGGCCTGCGCCGATAAAGTCGTGAAGTCCCTGTTCCACGGCGCTGCCATCCACACCCAGCACATAGGCGGCGGCTGCGGCGCACAGGGCGTTGGCAACATTATGGCTGCCGGGGACGCGGAGGGACACGTGGGCATAGTGTTTACCCTCGGCGATGACATCGAAATCACCAAAGCCATCGAAGAATGCCACATTCTCGGCGTAGACCTCTACAGACTTATCCTTCACGCTGCAGCGGCAGAGGGGGCGGGGATAGTCCTTCATCGTTGCGCGGACACCATCATCGTCCCAGTTGGCAACCACCATGCCGCGGTCGGGGACAAGGTCGGCGAAGGCGCGGAAGGAGTGCTGAATATCGGCCAAATCCTTGAAGAAATCCAAGTGGTCGGCGGCTACGTTCAGCACCACCGCCACGGTGGGATAGAAACTCAAGAAGGAGTTACAATACTCGCAGCTCTCCAAAATAATGGTGTCGCCGCTGCCTACGCGGTAGCCCTTGCCAAGGAGGGACAGCGTGCCGCCGATCATCACGGTGGGGTCGCGGTGGGCAGACATGAAGATATGGGTCGCCATAGAGGTGGTGGTGGTCTTACCGTGAGTGCCGGAGATGCAGAGGGCATTCTCATAGCCCCGCATGATGGCGCCCCAAGCCTGCGCCCGCTCATAGACGGGGATGCCGCGGGCAACAGCGCCTGCAATCTCGGGGTTGGAGTCGCGGATGGCGGCGGTGCGGATGACCACATCGCAAGTGCCGATGTTGTCGGCGCTGTGACCGATGGAGACGGGGATGCCCACGGAGCGGAGATGCTCCACCGTAGCGCTCTCCATCATATCCGAGCCCTGCACCTCCATGCCCATGCCCTGCAAGACCTCGGCGAGGGCGCACATGGACACGCCGCCGATGCCGGAGAGGTGGACGCGAGCGCCGGCCTTCATATAGTTCATGATATCCTCAGAAGGATGTTTCATGGCTGTTCCTCCAAAAAAAGCGGCATAATGACACGCCGCCGATTGTTTTTCTTACGAAAGTATAGTATACTACACTCACTAAAAAAGTGCAACCGCCATTGTAGGGCGAATTTCCACAGTATCGGACGAAAGGAGGCGCAGCCATGATTCCAAGAGAAGTGCAGGACGTTTTGCAAAAACTGAATGAAGCGGGCTACGAGGGCTATCTCGTGGGCGGCTGCGTCCGCGATATGCTGCTGGGGAAAGCGCCCCACGACTGGGACATCACCACCTCGGCATTGCCCGAGGAGACCATGGCCCTCTTTTCCCACTTTGCCATCCCCACGGGCTTACAGCACGGGACGGTGACAGTACGCAGCGGCGACCTCTCCTGCGAGGTCACCACCTACCGCACCGATGGGGACTATTCCGACCACCGCCGCCCCGACGGGGTCACCTTCACCCGCTCTCTCCGTGAGGACTTGGCGCGGCGGGACTTCACCGTTAACGCCATGGCCATGGATGCAAAGGGCACTGTCCACGACTATTTCGGCGGGCAGGAGGACTTGCAAAAGGGCATTTTGCGGTGCGTGGGCGCGCCGAAGCAGCGGTTTTCCGAGGATGCCCTCCGCATCCTGCGGGCGCTGCGGTTCTCTGCTACGCTGGGTTTCCCCATTGAGGAGGAGACGAAGGCGGCGCTCATAGAGCTGAAAGACGACCTCTCCTACGTGGCGGCGGAGCGCATCCGCGAGGAATTGACGAAGCTGCTGCAGGGGCAGGATGTAGAGCGGGTGCTGAACGACTTCCCCCAAGTGGTGGGCGCAGTCATCCCCGAAATGTTACCCGCCGTGGGCTTTGACCAGCGGAATTGCCACCACTATCTCGATGTGTGGCAGCACACGGTACGGGCGGTGGCAGTGTCGCAGAACGACCCCATCATCCGCTGGGCCATGCTGCTCCACGATTTGGGCAAGCCCTCGGTGTTCTCCGTGGACGAAGAGGGCGTGGGGCATTTCTTCGGGCACGCCCATGTCAGCGAGGACATTGCCCGCGCTGTGTGTGGGCGGCTGCGGTTTGACAATCGCTCGGCTCAGCGCATCGTGACGCTGGTGGCCTATCACGACCGCCCCGTGGCTTTGACAGAAAAGGCCGTGACGCGGCTGCTGCGGCAAATCGGCGTGGAGAATGCCTATGCCCTGTGCAATGTAAAGCGAGCGGACAACTTGGCGCAGCACCGCGATTACCACGGGCGGCAGGCGGTCTTGGACGAGGCGGAGGCTCTCATTACCCGCATTGTGGACAGCGACAAGTGCTTTTCCCTACGCCAACTGGCGGTAGATGGCAACGATATGCTGTCCCTCGGATTGCGGGGACGGGAGATCGGGCAGGCGTTGGAACTGCTGCTGAGCGCCGTCATGGACGGAGAGCTGCCTAACGAGAAAGAAGCGCTGCTGGAGGAGATAAAAGGCAAGCAGTTGTTGTGATATTGTATACCTCCTTTGCCCTGATACACAAGCGCGAAGCGCCTTGGCCCCCTCTGACGAGGGGGCTGTCTCGCCGATAGGCGAGACTGGGGGAGAGACAGTAACTATTTTTCTCTCCCTCCGTCTTTTTGCTTCGCAAAAATCCACCTCCTCCCTCCTCTCTGTCACACTCTGTGTGACATCTCTCCTCGCTGAGGAGAGTCTTGCCCTCATCAGAGGGAGGCGAGGCGCCTGCGGCGCAGCACATCGAGCACATTTATTATGCAAAAAAACGCACGCACCGAAAATGGTGCGTGCATTTTTATTGGTCTTTTTTAATACAGTGCCATCAGCCTGCCATGATTTCAAAGCGCAGGACACCTGCGGCGGTGGTGAGGCGGGAAATCATCTCCTCCATAGGCACGGTCATGTCGCTGCTCTCAATGCTGACGGTGACACCGGCGCAGCCGTTGGTGGGGATGGTCTGGTTGATGGTGAGAATATTCGCGCCGGAGGCGGCAAAAATAGAGAGGTAGCCGGAGAGGACGCCGGGATTGTCCTTCAGCAGGGCGTACAGGGTAATAATATGACCTGCCTTCATGTTCTGGAAGGGCTGCACCGCGTCCTTATACTTATAAAAGGCGCTGCGGCTGATGCCCACGGCGGCGGCAGCCTGCCCCACAGTGCTGACCTCGCCCACCTGCAGCATACGCTTGGCCTCTGCCACCTTCACGAACACCTCAGGCAGCGCATCGGCCGATACGATGAAATATCTCTTCTTCTCCATACGCTTTCTCCTTCACTGGTTGGCATTTGTTTTCTACATATAGATACTACCACGATTTCTCCCTTTTGGCAAGGGGCATTTTCATTTTGAGGTGATACTTTGGAGCAAAAGAAACGCTTTATCATAAAAGCCGCCTACTACGCCGTGGCTGCCGCCGCTGTCTACCTGCTGCTGCGGTATGCCCTTCCGTGGCTGCTGCCCTTTCTGCTTGCCTTGGCGGTGGCGGCGGCGGTAGAGCCCGTCCTTCGCTTCGTGCGGGAGAAGATGCACCTAAAGCGGGCCTTTTTGGCGGCGGTGGCCACGCTGCTGGTGGTGGGGCTGACCGTTGCCGCCGCCGCGTGGCTGCTGGGGGCGTTGTGGCGGCAGGTGAATGACCTGCTCCGCCGCGCACCACAGCTCCTTGCCATGTTGCCCCAACTGCTGGAGCAGCTCCGCGGACGATTGGAGGAATACCGCGTGACGCTGCCCCTCTCTGCCCAGCAGGCGGTGAACGAGGCGGTGACGGCGGTGGGCGGTATGTTGGGAGATGCCGCCGTAAAACTGTCGGCGGCGCTGTTGGAGGGGGTGACGAAATTTGTGGGGTATCTGCCGGGGGCGCTCCTCTTCTGCGCTACGGCGGTGATGGCGACCTTCTTCACCATCAGCAGCTACCCACAGCTCCGCGCCTTTTTGCTGCGGCAAGTTCCTGAGGAGAAGCGGGCGGCGGCAAAGGCGCTGAAAGAGGGGGCGTTGGGGGCGGTGCTGAAGTGGCTGAAAGCACAAATCATCCTCATTACCGTCACTTTTTTGCAGCTGTTGGCGGGACTTCTGCTGCTGCGGCGGGAGTAAGTCGGAGGCCAAGCGGTCTTAGGAAGACAACATCATTTTTCAACTC
>JAZQMH010000124.1:0-13407 GCA_045543255.1 Vescimonas sp. | reverse complement strand
GAGTCCGAGGAGCACATCGTCCAGCCCGGTATGGTGTACATCTCTCACCCCACCGAGACGGGTATGCTCTACTCCAAGGCGGAGCTGACGGAGATCTTCAACACCTGCCGTGAGTACGGTCTCCCCCTCTACATCGACGGCGCACGCCTCGGCTATGGTCTCACTGCCGATGGCACCGATCTGACCCTGCCCGAGATTGCCCAGCTGTGCGACGTGTTCTACATCGGCGGCACTAAGGTGGGCGCGCTGTTCGGCGAGGCTGTGGTCATCATGAACGAGAAGTATAAGAAGGATTTCCGCTTCATGATCAAGCAGCGTGGCGGTATGCTGGCAAAGGGTCGTCTGCTTGGCATCCAGTTCGATACTCTCTTCACCGACGATCTCTATACCAAGATCGCCCGCAATGCCAACGATATGGCCTATCAGATCCGTGACATCTTCGTGTCCAACGGCTATCCCCTGCTGTTCGACTCCCCCACCAATCAGCAGTATCCCATCATTTCCGATGAGGAGCTGGCAATTCTCGGCAAGAACTTCGGTTACGAGTACTGGGAGCGCGTGGACGAGACCCATTCCGGTGTCCGCTTCTGCGGCAGCTGGGCCACTACCCAGGAGCAGGTAGACGCTCTCCGCGAGGCTGTGAACGCGCTTAAGAAGTAAGTTCATCTATTAGACGCAAAAAACACGCCAAAGGTTTCAGCCTTTGGCGTGTTTTTTTATGATTTTTACAGCTGTCGCACAGAAACGTCACAGACGCGGACATCTACCCCCTGCTCTGCAGCAAGGTCGGCAGCCTTTTTCATCAGCACGGTGCGGTGCTTGGTAGCAAGCTCTGCCACCCAGCGGTCGCGCTCCACCTGATTCTTCTTGCGAAGCACGCGGCGGAGAAACGCCACCAAATGCTCACGCTTACCCACGGCAGCACCTACGATGCCGCCCTTTTCCTGCATCTTATCCGCAAGGAGCGGGGCGATCTTCTCGCAGGCAGTGTCGTAGTCCACATCGGACAGCAGCACACGAATTTCCAGCATTTTTTATGCCTTGGGGCCGGCAGCCACGACCTCGGCGCTCATGTGGTCATACTTCTTGAAGTTCTCCACGAAGCTCTTAGCCAGCTCGTGAGCCTTGGCCTCGTAAGCGGCCTTGTCAGCCCAGGTGTTGGCGGGGATCAGCAGCTCGGAAGGCACGCCCTCGCAGGAGGTGGGCACGGCAACACCGAAGTAAGGATCGGTGACGAACTCAGCCTTCTCCAGAGAGCCGTTCAGAGCGGCGGTGACCATGGCGCGGGTGTAGCTCAGCTTGGTACGCTCGCCGGTGCCGTTCCAGCCGGTGTTGACGAGGTAGACCTTAGCGCCGGACTTCTCCACCTTGTCAGCCAGCATGGAGGCGTACACGGAGGGATCCAGAGGCAGGAAGGGCTCGCCGAAGCAGGTAGAGAAGGTAGGCACGGGAGAGGTGATACCGATCTCAGTACCGGCCAGCTTGGAAGTGAAGCCGGAGACGAAGTAGTACATAGCCTGGTTCTTATCCAGCTTGGAGATGGGAGGCAGAACGCCGTAAGCGTCAGCGGTCAGGAAGATAACGGTCTTGGGAGTGCTGCCCACGCCGTCCAGCTTAGCGTTGTTGATATACTCAACGGGATAGCCCACACGGGAGTTCTCAGCCAGAGAATCGTCATCGAAGTCGAACTCGCGGGTCTCCTCGTCCATCACCACGTTCTCCACCAGTGCGCCGAACTTGATAGCGCGGTAGATATCAGGCTCCTTCTCCTCGGAGAGGTTGATGCACTTAGCATAGCAGCCACCCTCGAAGTTGAAGACGCTGTCGTCAGCCCAGCCGTGCTCGTCGTCGCCGATCAGCTGACGGTTGGGGTCGGCAGACAGGGTGGTCTTGCCGGTGCCGGACAGGCCGAAGAACACGGCGCTGTCGCCATCCACACCGATGTTGGCGGAGCAGTGCATGGGGAATACGCCCATCTTGGGCAGGACATAGTTCATCACGGAGAACACAGACTTCTTGATCTCGCCTGCATACTGGCTGCCGCAGATGATGACTTCCTTGGCCTCGTAGTTCACCAGAATAGCGGCCTCGGAGCGGACACCGTCGATCTCGGGGATGCACTTGAAACCGGGAGCGGCGATAATGGTGTAATCCTCAACAAAGTTCTCCAGCTGCTCGGCAGTGGGACGGCGCAGCAGCTGACGGATAAACAGGTTCTGGCTGGCCAGCTCGTTGATGATGCGGAAGCCCTTCATATACTTGGGATCAGCACCGGCAAAACCGTCGAAGATAAAGATCTCCTTGCCCTGCAGGTAGGCGATGACCTTGCTGCGGATGGCGTCGTACTTCTCCTTCTCGATGGGACGGTTCACCTTGCCCCATGCGATCTCATCGTGAACGGCGGGGGTATCAACGATGAACTTATCATTGGCGCTGCGGCCGGTGTACTTACCGGTCTTGACCACCAGTGCGCCGGTATTGCTCAGCAGACCCTCGCCGCGACGCAGCGCATGCTCAGTGAGCTGGGCCGGAGTCAGGTTGCGGTAAACAGCGCTGGCATTGATAATGCCCATCTTTTCCAGTCCGTAAGTGTTCATATAGTAACCTCCTATAGTTCGTGGGACTTCGTAAAATCAAAAGTTTCCAATTGTCCCCCATTATTGATTTTGGGTCATTATAGCATAATTTTATCCAGATTGATATTAGGATAAATGACAAAATTTTTCCACTTTTCTTTCATATTGTGAACGAATTGACGATGCAAATTTTCTCCAAATGAAACTCATCTCGTATTTCGTAAAACTACCGGTTGACGCAGGAAAATATAGCTGTTACAATAACAATATGGATAAGATGAAATACAACTTCACATGCCGTTTGTTTACTGACACGAAATGTTTCGGCCCCGGCGTTGCCCAGCTGCTCCACACGGTGGATCGGCTTCATTCGTTGCGCGCTGCGGCAGCTGAGATGGAGATGGCCTACTCCAAGGCGTGGAACATCATCCGCAATTCCGAGGCGGCTTTGGGCTTTAAGCTCCTCCACTCCTCTACCGGCGGTAAGGGCGGCGGCGGCGCGTTCCTCACGGAAGATGCCGTAAAGCTGCTGACAGCCTACGAGGGCTTCTGCGCCTCTATGCGGGACTATGGCGACAGTATCTTTGACGACGCCTTCGGCTGGCTGGAGCGGAAAATATGATATGCAAAAATCACCCTTATTGGGTGATTTTTTTGTTGCGTTTTTTTGGGTAATGTGTTTTATGAATATAGAACCCCTATTTGTAACAAAACTGCGCAGTTTTTGAAAGTAATCCACACTTTTTTTCATTGTTTCAGTAGATTGTGTGTAGTATATTATAGACAGATGGACACGATATAGCCACAAAAGGAGGTCTCGTCATGCTGCAGAATTTGTTCTTGTTCACCCGTATTACATTTTCAAATTTTCATAACGGAAATATCGTTGCGCTGCCTGTCCTTGCCTTCATTGCGTTGCTGGCACTGCGGCTGATGTTTGGCGGCAAGCAACCTTGGAAAGCGCTGCTTTTCATCCTTCCTATCGCCTTTGTGGTGGTGGGTATCGCGAACGCCATCCTCTCTACCGTTGACAACATAGCACTGATCGGACTGATGTCGCTTTTGTTCCGCCTCGAGCCTGCGCTGCTGTTTGGCTGGATTGGTCTGCTGCTGGGCACGCTGATCACCAAGGTGCTGAAGAAAAAAGATAAGGAGGGTACATAAATGAACGAGATCATTTTGCAGGAAACCCAAATTGAGGAAGCTCCCCGCTACAGTGAAGCCGTTGTGCGCCGTGCGCCCGTGATGGCAAAATGGCTGTGGGTGCTGTTCTGGGTGTTGATCGCTTCTAATATCCTGAGTCTGCTGTGTATGATCCCGGCTTTGGGAAAGCTGGCGCCTTATGTGCAGTTCCTTGCCTATGTTGCTTATTTTGTCGCCCTCATGAAACTGAACCGTGTCGACAGCCGTTACGGAAAGGCGGCGGGGTTTTCCCTTGCCGGTGCGGTATTTCTGCTGCTAAATAGCCTCCGCTTGACCTATGCCACTACATTTTATGCGGGGAATGTCGAATTCTTCTCTCTGATCTCCTCAGCCTTTTTGCTGATAAGCTGCTACTATGAATATCACGCCCACAAAGATATCGTCGGCGAAGTGGACGCTGAACTGGGACAGTGCTGGATCAAGGTGTGGTATTGGAAGATCGCCGCTCTCGGCATCGGGATCGCCTCGGTGCTGTTGGTCTTTATCTCTGTTGTATTTGTTGCTATTATTTTGTTATTGGTCGCCCTCTTTGCCATTGTGGTGGGCATTATCGTCATCGTTGCCCTCTACCGCTCGGCGAAAGCCTATCGGGCTGTGGCGGCATTTGTGGAAAAGGAGGATGCTACATGAAAAAATACCTCTTCCCTGCCCTGTCTATTGTTCTGGCTCTGGCACTGATTGCTGCACTGTTTGTAGTAAAAGGGCAAAAAAGGGCTCTGGCAGCACAGCAGGATATTATCGAACTTATGTGTACCTACGACTATATGTGCGAGGAATATCTGCCTGATGAAGACAATCGCGACGCACGATACATTCTGTTGCTTGGACTTTTCGATCTCGGTTGGTACTTTGAAGACGAAGATTTCGCTGCAATGAACGATTTGATCAGAATGGTAATCGCCCTCCCACAGGCTGATCCGCAGCTGAATGGAATCGGCGATCTTGTTGCCGATTTGGATTTGTGGATCGATTTTCGTGGGGGAAGATATGCTCTATGCGGCGATGTGGATGCACTGAAAGCGCAGGTAGAACTACTGGAAAATCGCCTATTTTATAACAACTAAGCCTTTTGGGTATAAAAAACTCCCACCCGCGAGGGTGGGAGTTTTCGCGTCTATTAAGTATCGAGATAGGGATCGTCCAGCTTGCCGAGGCGGCGGAGCATGGTCTTTTTCACAGCTTTGAAGATGTTCTCATAGCCGGTGCAGCGGCACAGATGCCCCGAGAGGAGCTTGCGCAGCTCATCGTCACTGTACTCCACACCGCGATTGAGGATCTCCACTGCCGTCATGATGAAACCGGGAGTGCAGAAACCGCACTGAATAGCCGTTTCATCAATGAATGCCTGCTGAATGTCACTCAGCTCTCCATTAGGGCCGGTAAGTCCTTCCAAGGTGGTGATGTTCTTACCCTCAGCCCACACGGCGAGGTAAAGACAGGAGTTGAAGCACTCGCCGTCAATCAGCACGTTACAAGCGCCGCACTCGCCCACTTCGCAGCCCTTTTTCACGGAAGTAAGGCTGAAGTCGTTGCGGAGCATATCGGTCAAAGAGGCACGGACATCCACCATCTTCTCTACTTCCCTGCCGTTGATGGTGCAGGTGACCAGCTTATACTGATTCTTTGCCATTACAGCTCACCTCCTGCCAGTTTCACGCTCTCAATG
Source organism: Vescimonas sp. (assembly GCA_045543255.1). GTDB lineage: Bacteria > Bacillota > Clostridia > Oscillospirales > Oscillospiraceae > Vescimonas. The sequence goes on along the minus strand of JAZQMH010000124.1, from coordinate 7,962 downwards.
AGGCAGCGTTTGGCGCTCTCCACGGCGATGTGGGAGCGGAATGCCTTGGAAGCACGCCAAGAATCACGGGGATTAATATCCTCCAGCACCTTGCGGCCGAACTCCTCAATGTTGGCGAGGGTCACTTCCTTGCCGTTGATGAACGCCTCGGCATTGGTGGCACGCATAGGCACAGGGCCTGCCACACCAAAGGCGATGCGGACACGCTCGAAGGTCTTTCCATCGGCGCTCAGACGGGCGTTGACGGAAGTACCAAGGGTGGCAATGTCCATGGCGTTACGCATGGCGTACTTAATGTAGTGACCATAGGTGCGGTCGTAGGATGCCTTGGGAATAAGGATGGCGGTCTGAATCTCGCCCTCCTCCACCTTCAAGTCCACCTGACCTGCCTTAATGTAGAAATCGCGGATAGGGATACGGCGCACGCCGTTCTTACCGGTGATCTCCACCATGGCCTCCCACGCATGAAGAGTGGAGGCGGAGTCAGCAGAGGTGACACCGTTGCAGGTGTTGCCGCCGATCGTACCGGCATTACGGATCTGAGGTCCGCCCACCATGTCTACTGCCTCACCCAGTACATTGATGTACTTCTGAATGATGGGGTCATTGGTAATGTGGGTAAAGCTGGTAAGGCTGCCGATGCGGATGTTCTCCTCCTCATCGATACTTACGCCACGCATTTCATCCAGCTTCTGAATGCTGATGAGGGCCTTCCCTGCCCGCTTGCCTTCACGCATCTGCACCAGCACATCTGTGCCGCCGGCAATGATCTGTGCCTCGGGATGCTCCAAACGGAGGGCAATGGCATCGGCTACAGAGGTAGCCTCATACAAAGCTAACATATCATACATAACTTCTTTTCCCTCCCTTTCTCAGTCTGCCAGCAAGCCCTCTTCGGCGAAACGCTTGAAGAGGATGTGGGGATTCATGGGGTTCTGATCGATAGAAACGCCGGTGGCGTTCAAGATAGCGTTGCGGATAGCGGGAGCGCCGGAGCAAGCGGGCGGCTCGCCCAGTGCTTTCGTGCCGAAGGGGCTGGTGGGCTCGAAGTTCTCCACGAACTGCGCCTCCAAGTGGGGGTGATCCATAATGGTGGAGAGCTTGTAGTCCAGCAGGTTGTTATTCAGCGGCTTACCTGTCTTTTCATCGAACAACAGCTGCTCACCCATACCGTAACCGATAGCCATGGACATACCGCCATGTACCTGCGCCTCAGCGAGGGCGGGGTTAATGAGCTGACCGCAATCGTGGACATTGACGATGTCCTTCAGCGTCACCTTGCACATGGGCACATCCACTTCCACCTCAACGAAGGTGCAGCCGAAGGAATAGGCGTTGTTGCGGATGGTGTAGGTGCTCTCAGCGGTGATATGCTCGCTATGTACGGGGTTATACTGTGCCGTCATGGCAAGCTCAGACAGGCTCATGAGTACGCGGCCATCGGGCTTACGGACGATGTTGCCGTCCACGATGTCCATGTTGCCCACGGTCTGACGGGTCACCTCACAGGCGTACTCGAGAATCTTCTTTTTCAGCAGTTCGCCCGTCTGACGGATGGAGAAGCCCGCCATATAGGTCTGACGGCTGGCGTAAGCGCCGAGACCCGTGGGGGTGATGTCCGTATCCTGACAGGATACCACATTCACATCGCGGTAGCTCTTGAGACCCACCACATCGGCGGTCATCTGCGCATAGGCGGTATCTGCACCCTGTCCGATCTCCGTCTCGCCGCACTGCATGGTGACTGTGCCGTCGAGGTTGAGGAGCATACGGTTGGAACTGGTCTCCAGAGAGATGGGATAGACACCCGTATTGTACCAGAAGGCCGCCACGCCGATACCACGGCGGATGGGGCCCGTGTCCTTGGCAAACTCCGCCACCTTGCGGTCATAGTCGATGTAGGCCTTGCCCTTTTCAAGGCACTGGCGGAAGCTATCCTCATAGTTCTCGTTCTGCGAGAAGGCATCACGGAAGCCCTTGGGCATGATGATCTTCTCACGCAGTGCCAGCGGGTCGATGTTCAGCGCCTTGGCGATGTCATCAATATTGGCCTCGTTGGCGAAGGATGCCTGAGGCATACCGTAGCCGCGCATAGCGCCTGCGGTGGGGCGATTGGTAAACACCGTCCACGCATCGCACTCCATGTGGTCGCAGGGATAGATCTGCGCAAAAGAGCCCATAGCCTTGGCAACGATGGAGTGACCGTGGGAGGCGTAGCTGCCCTGATTGGAGAAGCACTCTACCTTACGCGCCGCCATGGTGCCATCGGGTCGCACCCAAGAGACGATATGGAAGCGGATGGCGTGACGCACACGGTTGGACACGAAGGTCTCCTCACGGGAGCAGTCCACGCGGACGCAGCGACCGCCCACCTGCGTAGAGCACCAAGCGCACAACGGCTCATAGAGGGCGTCCTGCTTGTTGCCGAAGCCGCCGCCGATGTAGGGCTTGATAATGCGGATGTTGGCCCAAGGACGGCCCAGCGCCTGACCTACCACACGGCGAATGATGTGGGGGATCTGGGTAGAGGACACCACCGTCACGCGACCGTTCTCTTCGTAGGCAAAGCAGCCGAAGTTCTCAATGTGGCAGTGCTGCACACTGGGCGTATCGTACCAACCCTCCACCTTAATGAGGCCTTCTTCCGTAATAGCGGCGGCATAATCGCCCTTGCGCATATCGGTGTGCTTCAAGATGTTGCCCGGATATGCCTCGTGGAGCTGAGGTGCGCCCTCCTCCATAGCCTTCTGCACATCCAGCACGAAGGGTAGCTCTTCATACTCCACCTTCAGTGCCCGCACGCCCTGCATGGCAGCCACTTCGTTCTCTGCGATGACCACCGCCACATCGTCGCCATAGTAGCGCACATGACGATTCAGCAGCAGACGATCCGCCACATCCTGATGACCGGGGTCCATGGACCAAGGGTGGCCTGCCGTGGGGAACGGAATGTCGGGCACGTCAAAACACGTCAGCACCTTCACCACGCCGTCAATAGCCTCGGCGGCAGAGGTGTCCACGCTCTTGACATAACCGTGGGCGATCTCAGAGTGCTTGATGCGGGCATACAGCGCGTCTCTGGGCATCAAATCCTCATAGTATTTGGTTCGGCCTGTGGCTTTATCATAGCCGTCAACACGAACTTGCTTCTTGCCTACTTCACCCATAAGGTATTCCTCCTTACTCATGGTTCTATATCCATTCTATTATAAATTTTACTTATCTCTGACTTTTCCGTAGATTATACCACAACTATACTTTATTGAAAAGTGTTTTTGTCCTTTTTGGTCGTAGAATCTCAGCACTTATTATTGACAGTTTTGCAAAAAAACGGGTATACTATCGCCAACGACAGGAATGAAAGGGGTTGGCTCCATGAAAATCGGCTGCGTTGTGATGGCGGCAGGTAACGCCGCACGCTTTGGTGAGAACAAGCTCCATCATACGGTGGAGGGCAAAAGCCTCATTCTCCGCGCACTGGAAGCTGTTCCTTCAGATCGGGTCTCTCCTATTGTAGTGGTCACCCAATATCCCGAGATAGCCGAACTTGCAAAGGAGTTTTCCTTTACACCGATTATCAACGCCCATCCCAAATGGGGACAGAGCCATTCGCTGAAATTGGGACTGCGCGCTATGGAAAATTGCGATGCGGTGCTCTTCCAAGTGGCGGATCAGCCCCTGCTGCGCCGCGAAACGGTGGAGCAGCTTCTCGATCTCTACCGCCACTCCCCCGCTTCCATCGCCGCACTGAGCCACGATGGGGTGAAGGGCAATCCCTGCATCTTCCCTGCCCGATTCTTTGATCAACTCCTCGCCTTAGAGGGGGATTGCGGCGGTCGTGCCGTCCGAAGAAATCACGAGGAAGATGTCATTACGTTGGAAGTGGCAAAGGAAGAACTGTGGGATGTGGACACGCAGGAATCACTAAAACAAATCAAGAAATGACAAAAACGGAGGTCACGAGGGCTCGTGACCCCCGTTTTTCTTACTTTGCGTAGGGAGTATTCTTCAGCGGCAGGGCAAACTCGCGCTCGCTGTTACGCTGATAGTACGCCTCGGCGATGGCGGGCGCTGTGGGGATCGAGGTGATCTCACCGATACCCTTGGCGCCGCCTGCCACATCGAGACCTGCCTTCTCCACCACGATGGCGCGGATCTCGGGCGGGATCTGATTGGCGCGGAAGAGACCCAGCATGCCGTACTTGGCGGTGGGCTTACAGTTCTCATCGATGGGGAACTTCTCCGTCAAGGCGTAGCCCATGGACATGACCACGCCGCCGTCGATCTGGCCCTCCACACTGAGGGGATTGACCGCTTTACCCACATCGTGAGCTGCCAGCATGCTCTTGATGCGTCCCGTCTCCTTGTCGAGGATGCACATCTGGGTGGCATAGCCATAAGCTACATGGCTGACGGGATTGGGCACATCAGCGCCGAGAGGATCAGTCTTGGCGAGGTATTCACCATAGAACTCTCTGCCCTTGAGCTCGTTCAGCGTTTTGCCGCTATTCAATTCTTCACGCAGCTCCACAGCGGCGCGGCGCAGCGCCTCACCGGTAACAAGGGTCTGACGGCTGCCGGAGGTATCGCCGGAGTCGGGTGCGATCCACGTGTTGCTGCGCTCGTAGACGATGTCCTCACGCTTGAGGCCCGTATACGTGACGGTCAGCTGCACCAATACCGTGCCAAGACCCTGTCCAATGCAGGAAGCACCGGCATAGATATGGAGCTTGCCGTCCTCCTCCACAATGAGCTTGCAGCGACCCCAGTCGGCAAGGCCAACGCCAACGCCTGCATTCTTCATGGCACAGGCAAGACCCACAGGCTCCCCTGCTACCACGGCGGCATCGTAGGCGGGCTTGATGGCCTTCAGCGTCTCCACGAGGCCGGTGGCCCCATCCACGATCTGACCGTTGGGCAGCACGCCGCCGGGACGGATGGCGTTGCGCATACGAATCTCCCAAGGAGAGATGCCGATCTTCTCCGCCATCATGTTCAGCACCGTTTCGGTCGCGAAGCAGGTTTGGGTCACACCGAAGCCACGGAACGCGCCGGCGGGAGGATTGTTGGTATAGTAAGCGTAGCCCTCGATCTCGAAATTCTCGTAGGCATAAGGGCCGGCTGCGTGAGTGCAGGCGCGCTCCAGCACAGGGCCGCCCAGGGAGGCAAAGGCGCCCGTATCGGACTCCACAAAGGCCTTCACGCCCTGAATCATGCCGTTTTCATCGCAGCCCATGGTCAAGTCGATCTCCATGTGGTGACGCTTGGGATGGACGAGGATGGACTCGGCACGCGTGAGCTTCATCTTCACAGGACGGCGGGTCACATAGGTCAGCAGTGCTGCATGATGCTGCACCGACATATCCTCCTTGCCGCCGAAACCGCCGCCGACCAGCATATTCTGCACATGGCAGTGATCGTAGTCTACGCCCAGCATAGAGGCGCACTCATGGAGGGTGGTATGTGCGCTCTGATCGGTGGTCAGCAGCTTCACGCCGCCATTATCCATAGGCAATGCCACGCAGCACTCGGGCTCCAAGAAAGCATGCTCCGTCCAAGGGGTGGAGAAATGCTCGGTAATGACATACTTAGACTTGGCGATTGCCCCATCGGCATCGCCGCGCTTGACGTGCTTATGTGCCTGCACGTTGTTCTCGTCCTCTTCAAACACCAGCGGGGCATTCTCCGCCTTGGCCTCTTCGATGCTACGGACGGCGGGCAGTACTTCGTACTCCACCTTCACCAAGTCGCGAGCGCGATTGGCGGTCTCCATATCCACAGCGCAGATCAAAGCAACACTGTCGCCCAAATAGTGGGTGATCTCACCAACACCGATCAACGTAGGCTGATCCTTCTTAATATGACCCACATTCACCTTGCCGGGAATGTCCTTCTGGGTCAGCACAGCCACCACACCCTCCAGCGCCTCCGCCTCGGAGGTATCGATGGACAGCACGCGGGCACGGGCGTACTTGGAACGGACGGCGACACCGTAGCACATGCCATCCACATACACATCGTCGGGATACTGACCGTAGCCCAACACCTTCTCCTCAACATCGAGGCGGTGGACACGGCTGCCCATCTGCCAGTCGTCCTCGGAAGCCACAGGCAGCTTGCCCTCGCGGAAAATCTTACCTGCCAGCAAAATGGCGTCAATGATCTTCACATAGCCGGTGCAGCGGCAGATGTTGTTGCGGATAGCAAAGGCGGCCTCTTCACGGGTGGGATCAGGGTTCACATCCAGCAGCGCCTTGGCAGAGATCACCATACCGGGGATGCAGAAGCCGCACTGGACAGCGCCCGCCTCGCCGAAAGCGAAGGTGTAGACCTCCTTCTCCCAATCGCTCAAGCCCTCCACCGTCTGGATGGTCTTCCCTTCCAGCTTGTCGGTCTGCGGAATACAGGCCTTGGTGGGCTTGCCGTCAATGAGGACGTGGCAGGTGCCGCAAGCGCCCTCGCTGCAGCCGTCCTTGACGGAGGTCAGATGCAATTCATCGCGGAGAAAACGAATCAGCTTCTGATTCTTCTCCACGGTAACACTCTTGCCGTTCACAATAAAAGTTGCCATCTTGCCGCTCTCCTTCTTTCAACGAAAATGGGGTTTCGACACATGCTGTTAAAATTACCTAAAAATTTGTAATTATTATACAACTTTTATTTGGTTTTCGCAATAGCTTCTATGAAATAGCGTTGTACTTTTTTGAAGATAACGACTTTATAAAGATAAAAGAGCCGAGGAATGCTCCTCGGCTCTTTCTAATTTAGCCGCAATACTGCTCAATAGCGGAGATAAGCTCCGTTTTGCCGATACCCTTCTCAGCAGAGAACGGGATCAGCGTCACAGATTCGTCCAACTCCAGCGTTTCGCGGACGCGGGCAATGTTGGGCTCGATCTCGCTCTTCTTCAGCTTATCCAGCTTGTTTGCCACCACGATAAGAGGGCAGCCCGTGGACTTAAAATAGTCACACATGGTGATATCGTCGGCGGTGGGCTTATGGCGGGCATCCACGATCAGTACGCCCAGCGTTACCAAGCCCGCCTCGGCGAAATATCGCTCCATCAGCATACCCCAGCGGTCACGCTCGCCTTTGGAAACCTTGGCGTAGCCGTAACCGGGCAGGTCGGTGAAATAGATCTTATCGTCGATGCGGAAATAGTTGATCTGGGTCGTCTTACCGGGGGTTGCACCCACGCGGGCAAAGTTCTTGCGGTTCAAAATACGGTTGATAACCGAGGACTTGCCCACGTTGGACCGGCCTGCAAAGGTCACCTGCGGGCGACCATCGCGGACGAAATTGGCTGCGTTGACAGCGGAGAGAACGAACTCGGCGCGATTAAAGTTGATTCCCATGACGCACCTCCGTATAGGATGTATCGGCAGTAAAGGTGGAGAGATGATCTACGGCATCTGCCTGTGTTTCGGGCACCAAGGCTGCTGCAAAGACGGCATCCACCGTCTCCACAGGGATGAAGTGAAGTGCCTTACGCACCACGGGGTCGATGTCCTGCAGATCCTTCTCGTTCTCCTTGGGGATGATCACGGTTTTCATACCGTTGCGAAGGGCAGCCATGGTCTTTTCCTTCAGGCCGCCGATGGGCAGCACGCGACCACGGAGGGTCACTTCGCCCGTCATGGCTACCTCGCGGCGCACCAAGCGACCTGTGAGCGCGGAGAGCATGGCGGTGGTGATGGCAATACCTGCGCTGGGGCCATCCTTAGGCGTTGCCGCCTCGGGGAAATGGATGTGGATGTCCTTGGTCTTATAGAACTCCTTCTCAAGGCGCAGGCTGTCGGCGCGGCTGCGGAGGCAGCTCAAGGCGGCCTTGGCAGATTCCTGCATGACCGTGCCCAAATTGCCCGTCAGTTCCAGCTTACCTGTGCCGTCCATGACGTTGACTTCCACCTCCAAAATCTCGCCGCCCACTTCCGTCCAGGCAAGACCGTTGACCACGCCGAT
>JAZQMH010000123.1:0-2258 GCA_045543255.1 Vescimonas sp. | reverse complement strand
AAAGCACCTCCTGCCTATTGAGAAGAAGGAGATTCGTCAGCAGGTGGCGTTTTATAAGCAGTACCGCCAGGTGTTCCAGTTCGGTCAGTTCCGCCGCCTTCATAACGGCTGGCAGGTGTCGGATGGCAAGACCACGCTGGTGGGCGTGTTCCACGGCTGTCAGCAGGCCGCGCCGCCCTATGAGTATTTGCGTGTTTGTGGCTTGGAGAGGGAAAAGCGCTACCACTTCGCCTCCCGCCCCCAGCAGCTGCGCATCGGGCAGTTCGGCGACTTGGTCAAGCACGTGACCCCCGTGGCGCTCAATCCCAATGGGGTCATTTTACGCACCGCAGACCGCCACATGACCATGGCCGATGGTGTCCATGAGGGGGTGGCAAGCGGCGGGGCGCTCCGCAGCGGTATCCCCATGCTGCCCGCCTTCCGCGGCACGGGCTACGACGACAAGCAGCGGACACAGCTGGATTTCGGCAGCAATCTCTATGTAATTGAGGAGGAAGTTCTCCATGAATAAACTGGATAAGCGCAACCGTACCTGTTTTGGCCTTGGTACCATTGGGCGCGATATGTTCTACGCTTTCGAGGCCAACACCATTCTCTATTTCCTATCGGACGTATTGTCGTTGCAGATTTGGGAGTTTGCCGCCGTCAGCATGATTCTCTCCGTGCTGCGCATTTTCGATGCCCTCAATGACCCCATCACGGGCTTTGTCATCGACAATATCCGCTCGCCTTGGGGTAAGTTTAAGCCCGCTATCTTGGTGGGCGGAGCGTTGAGCGCCGTTTTCTTCTTGGTGCTCTTTGCCAACATCGGCACAGGCTGGACGTTCATTATCGTCTTTGGCATCGCCTACTTGCTGTGGGATATTACTTACGGCATCAACGACATTGGTTACTGGACGCTGCTGCCCGCCATGTCCTCCGACCAAAAGCAGCGTGAAAAGATGGGCACATTTGCCCGCATCTGCGCCAACATCGGTATGTATATCGTCATGGTGGCGTGGCAGCCTGTGACCAGTGCCTTGGGCGATACGCCTAAGGTGTGGTTTATCTGCGCCATCGTCATTGCCGTTGTGTATCTCCTCGGCCTTCTCTTCCCCCTCTTGGGTGTCAAGGAGCGGCGCACTGCCCCCGAGGCGCAGGAATCCACCTCTCTTCGTCAGATGTGGAACGCCCTCGTGAAGAACGACCAGCTCATGTGGACGACCCTCTCCATGAGCCTTTTCATGGTGGGCTATACCACCACTGTCAGCTTTGCCCTCTACTATATGAAGTACATCTTCGGCAACGAGAATCTCTACGTTGTCCTCGTGGCGGTGGTGGGCGTTGCCCAGCTGAGCGCACTGGCGGTCTATCCCGCCATTGCCGCCAAGATGAATCGCCGCAAGCTCTACACCGTAGGCACGGTGCTGGTGCTGGCGGGCTATCTTCTGTTCTTCGTGGCGGAGATTTCCCTCGTCCTCATTGTCATCGGCGCAGTGCTGGTGTTCGGGGGACAGGCCTTCATTCAGACCTTGTTGCTCATGTTCCTCGCCGACACGGTGGAGTACGGTCACTGGAAACTGGGCAAGCGCAACGAGTCCGTCACCTTCTCCATTCAGCCCCTCATCAACAAGATTGGCGGCGCGATTTCCACGGGCTTTGTGAGCCTTACGCTCCTGCTGTCGGGCATTAAGATTGACGGCGGCACGGCGGATGTTATTGATGCTTCGGGTAAGCTGATTTTCAAGTGCGCCATGTTCGCCCTGCCCTTGGTGTTCATCCTCGTGGGCTATGTGGTGTATTTGAAGAAGTATAAAATTGACGAACAATTCTACGGCGAGATTTTGCAGGATTTGGAAAGTAAATAAGCAAAAAAGTACCCTGTTCCAACGGGAACAGGGTACTTTTTGCTTGTAAGTTAGGCCACCGTGCCTGCTTTGTTTTCGTACTTTAAGTGTGCCCCGGTGTCCATGATGGCCTTGAGGATTTGCACCAAGTCGTAGACATCGGTGTAGCGGATGTAGAGGGGCTGAGGGGCAAGGCGAATGACGTTGGGATAGCGGAAATCGGGGACGACACCTGCCGCCTTCAGCGCCTCGTTAATGCGGGCGGCCTCGGCGTGTTCCAGTGCTACATGACCGCCGCGCACAGCGTCCTCACGGGGGTTGCCCACGGTGAAGCCGTAGGGGGTCAGCTCCGTGTCGATGAGATACATGAGATAGGCCGTCAAGTCGAGGGACTTGGCGCGAACCTCCGCCATGTCCACGCCGTCATAGATG
>JAZQMH010000122.1:0-6428 GCA_045543255.1 Vescimonas sp. | reverse complement strand
CTCGACCGTACGGGGGTGACCCAAATTCGTCCCCTCCTCTATTGCCATGAGGACGAGATCCAGCGGATCGCCAACCGCGAAAAGCTGCCCATTGTCCACAATACCTGCCCCATTGACGGCCACAGCCGCCGCCAAGAGGTGAAGGAACTCCTCGCCTCCATGGAAAAGACGTACCCCGACTTGAAGCAGAAGATTTTCGGTGCTATGCAGCGCTATCCCCTCTATGGCTGGCGTGATGGCGGCGCTGAGCGGTAAAAAAGGCCGCGCCAAATCGGCACGACCTAATAGGAACTTATTCACTATTACTTCTAACTTTTAACTTATTATGTACCGCCCAGCACCCATTTGACCAGCAGCAGAAGTCCCAAACCTGGAACGCCCAGCAGGGCGATGGTGAGGGCGTTGAAGAGGTTGAGACCTAAGGACAGCCCCGTGTAGGCGGTGGTGAGATTGACAGCCCACAATGCCCCAAAGCCGAGGGCGGTGTTGCCCACGGTGCGAAGTGCCAGCTTCAAGGGCGTTTTAAAAAGGCGGATGATGGCTACTGCCAAAAACAGCAGCACAAGACCCAGCGCCAAAGATTCTACAAGGGACATACGGGCCCTCCCTTCATGACGGCAGCGGCCTGTGCCTCCACCGTTTCCGCAGCAGGCGGCGCGGTCTTTACGACGGGGACGGCTTGGGGCAGGGGGCGTTTCGGGCTGCCTGTCAGCTCCTTGATGCACCGCAATGTGTAGGCGTAGCGGGCGCGGAGGGCCGCGATCTCGTAGATGCTGGCATCGATGAGCTCGCTTTCGTAGGCGTAGTTAAAGCGGTCATAGGCCGCTTTCAGCTGTGCGTTGATGGTGTCCAGCTCCCGTGTCAGCGCGGCAACGTTGGGCTGGTTGGTGTCCTTTTTTTTCCTTGCCATTGTCGCAACCTCCTCGTACATAGGTATTGTACGAACAGTTTGGACAAATATACCACGGATTAAACGCAGGCAGGACAAATTTTTCCAAAGGAGTACTCGTCCATGACACAGGAATATTATATGGAACAGGCCCTCGCCTTGGCGCGGGAGGCGGCAGCAGCAGGGGAAGTCCCCGTGGGCTGCGTCATCGTGAAAGATGGGGAGATTATTGGTCGCGGGCGCAACCGCCGCGAGGAAAAGCAGGCGGTGTCCTCCCACGCGGAGATGGAGGCCATGGCGGAGGCCAACGCTGCGCTGAACGCTTGGCGGCTGGAGGATTGTGACCTCTATGTGACCTTGGAGCCCTGCCCCATGTGCGCAGGGGCCATCATCAATGCCCGTGTCCGCCGTGTGTTCTACGGGGCCCGCGACAGCGTCATGGGCGCCTGCGGCGGCGTGCTGAATCTCTTCATGGAGAATTTTCCCCACCACCCCCAATTGGTGGGCGGCATCCTCGGGGAAGAATGTGCCGCAGTACTGAGCGAGTTCTTCCGCAAGCTGCGAAACGAGTGAAAAAACCATAGAAAAACCACAGAGCCGAAGGCGTTCGCCTTCGGCTCTTTATGGCAGGAAGATTGATGAAAAAAGTTTTGTCTCTTGCAATTCTTAATTTACCCGAAGAATGTTAAAAAAGTTCGTACAAAAGTATTAAAAATTTATTAAATAACGGGGCTGATTCGCCTTTTTCTGCTGCTGCGCCGTCTTTTTCCCATTTTCGCACCTCCTGTGAGGCTACACTATGGGGAAAAGGAGGTGCAGAAATGTTACGACAAACCTTAGGGGCGGCGGTGCTGCTGTGGGCGCTGGTATTTCTGCCTGCGCTGCTGTTTGCCCCCCGTCAGACGGAAGAGGAACACCCCCTGTTGAGCAGCGGGCAGATAGTCAGCAGCACGGCGGAGGTGGAGGTAGATTCCGATGCCGCCCACTCCCTGCGGTTGTGGCAAGAGGGAAAGGCGATAGAACTGTCGGTAGAGGAATATTTGCAGGGTGTGCTGCGGGGAGAGATGCCCGCAGCATTTCATATGGAGGCGCTGAAAGCCCAGACGGTGGCAGAGCGGACATATCTCTACTATCAGATGGCGGCGGGGGCGAAGCCGAACCACCCGCAGGCCGATGTATGCACCGACCCCGCCTGCTGCACCGCTTATTTGACAGAAGAAGCGGCGCGGGAGAAATGGGGCACGGCTTTCGAGGAATGCAACGAGAAGATATTGGAGGCGGTGTCCGCTACCGACGGACAGGTGATGTATTACGGCGGTGAGCCTATTATGGCGGTGTTCCACTCCTCCTCGGCGGGGATGACCGCCACCAGCGGCGAGGTGTGGACGGCGGATCTGCCCTATCTCGTCAGCGTGGAGAGCCCCGAATCCGCCGACACCGTGCCCAACTACTATTCCGTCAACACCTTTACGGCAGCGGAATTTCGGGAGAAGTTCTCTTCCCACTATCCCGCCGCCAAGTGGGGAGAAAACACGAAAGATTGGGTCAGCGATGTGGTGCAGACAGACACGGGACGGGTGGAGTCGGTCACCATCGGCGGCGTGGAAGTATCGGGACAGGACTTGCGGCGCATATTTTCTCTCCGCTCCACCTCTTTCACCATCGAGGCGGGGGAGGAGGCCATTACCTTCCGCGTCACGGGCTACGGACACGGCGTGGGCATGAGCCAGTATGGGGCCAACGCGCTGGCGCAGGAAGGGAAAACGTGGCGGGAGATTTTGCAGTGGTACTACACGGGCATCACCATTGAGGACTATACAACCCCGTGAACTTGTGGTATACTGTTGCGGCGGCGAAATTCACAAAAAGTTTAGGAAATTCGACAGAAATAGACTATACTGAAAGTATGAATGGAATTTGTATACTGGAAGGAGTTCGCTATGGCACGCAACATTTTAGTGGTGGAAGATGATCGCAATATTTCCGATCTCATCCGTATGTATTTGGAAAAAGAGGGTTTTGAAGTCCGCATTGCCTACGACGGCGGCAAGGCGGTGGAAGAATTTGACGCCATGACACCCGACATGGTGCTGCTGGACATTATGCTGCCCGTCATGGACGGCTGGGCTGTGTGCGCCCATATCCGTGAAAAGGGGGCTACCCCCATCATCATGCTGACGGCGAAAAGCGATGTGGATGACCGCATCACGGGCCTTGAGATGGGCGCTGACGACTATCTCGTTAAGCCCTTTGAAATGAAGGAGTTGATGGCCCGCATCAACGCCGTGCTGCGCCGCAGCGAGATTCCCGACGATACGAAAAAGCGGTTGCAGTTTGATAAGTTGGTCATCAACCTCGACAGCTATGAGCTGCTGGTGGACGGCAAGCAGGTGGATACGCCTCCCAAAGAGCTGGAGCTTCTCTATCACCTCGCCGCTACCCCCAACCGCGTCTATACCCGCAATCAGCTCCTCGATGGGGTGTGGGGCTTTGACTACTTTGGCGACAGCCGTACGGTGGATGTCCACATTAAGCGCCTTCGCGAGAAGGTGGAAGATGTGTCCGACCAGTGGGCGCTGAAGACCGTGTGGGGCGTAGGCTACAAGTTTGAAGTGAAGCAGGGCGTATGATCGAGCGGTTCAAAAAGAGAAACAGCAGCCTGTACTGGAATCAGTTCGCCTTAACGGCGGGCATGGTGCTGCTGACTATGCTACTGCTGGGTGTCAGCTTCTTCGCCCTCAGCTATGGTACGACAACGGTGGAAAAGCGGGGCGAGATGCGTACCCGCGCCGAACTGATCGCCCAAATGGCCGCCACCTATCTGACGGCGGAGGAAGATCAGCGTGTGGACCAGCAGGAGGCCTTCGGCAAGCTGGCAGAGGTGGCCTCCCGTATGTCGGATGTGGATTTCCTCATCTGCACCTCCCAAGGCGGTGTGGTGCTGACCACCGATGAGTCGCTGGGCGGGCGCAGCGTGACGCTGCCACAGGAAATTGTGGATGAGATCTTGTCTGCCGAGGCCCTCTATGAGGGACGCAGTGACATCAGCGGTGTTTATCGCGATAAAAAGCTGGCGGTGGGCGTTCCCATGCACGATGCAGGGGGCGAGCTGCTGGGCATTGTGGTGGCCCTCATGGACGAGGCAGCAATGCTGACCATGTGGCGTGCCTTTATGGGCTTGTTCCTCGTTATTTTCGCCACCATTCTGCTGATCTCCTTTGCCGTCAGCTCCCTTACCTCCATGCGGCAAATTAAGCCCATCACCGACATGGTGCGGGCCACCCGCGCCTATGCCGACGGCAATTTCGATGTGCGTATCCCCGAGCTGAACCGCACCGATGAGGTGGGCGAGTTGGCGAAGTCCTTTAACGCCATGGCAGACTCTCTGGCAGAGACGGAGCGGCAGCGCCGCGACTTTATCGCCAATGTGTCCCATGAGCTGAAAACCCCCATGACCACCATCGCAGGATATACCGACGGTATCCTCGACGGCACGATCCCGCCCGAACGGGAGAAGCATTATCTCCGCATTATCTCCGAGGAAGCACGCCGCCTCAGCCGCCTTGTGCGCCGCATGCTGGACATCTCCCAGCTGCAAGGCAAGGAGCTGAAAAAGCAGCGCTTCGACATCTGCGAGAGTATGCGCTTGGCGCTGCTGAGCATGGAGCAGAAGATCAATGACCGCGGCCTCGATGTGGAGGCGGAGATCCCCGAGGACTCCGTGCTGGTCATAGGTGAGCGTGACCTCATTACGCAGGTCATTTATAACCTGCTGGAAAATGCGGCCAAGTTTGCCTCGCCCAACACGGCGCTGTATCTCGGCTTGCAGACAGGGGAGGAGCAGGTGGTGGTCTCCGTCCGCAATCACGGCGCGACCATTCCCCCTGAGGAAGTGCCCCTTCTTTTTGAGCGCTTCCATAAGTCCGACAAATCCCGCAGTGAGGATAAGGACGGCTACGGCTTGGGCTTATACATCGTCAATACTATTTTGGAACAGCACAAGGAGAAGATCACCGTCACCAGTGAAAACGGCGTGACCACCTTCGCCTTTACTCTGCGGCGCAGTGCGTCGCCGTACACCATGTGAGAGGAACCCCTGTTATGGATGAGAAGAGAGAGACCACTGTGCCTCAGGGCGAGGAAGAATCCCGCGAGGTAGTGGGTTGGTATGTGCCCCGTCAAGGGCGCGAGGTGGTGGAATACTATGTCCACCGTGACCCCTTGCCCGAGTTGGTGCGCCCTCGGGAGGAGACGAAAAAGAAACGCTCCCGCCGCGGATTGTGGATATTTTTAGGACTTATGGCGCTGATCGTTGTGGTGGTCGTGCTGGCCTTTGTGCTGCGGGATGTAGGCCATGCTCCCGCCGAGGACTGGGACGAGGACGGCGAGGCCAGCAGTATTGTGGACATTTTCACCGACGACAGCACCCACATTCCCCGTGACACCAACTATACCGACACCCGCGTGAAGGTGCTGCAGGAGCATGGGGAGGAACTGACCATCCAAGAGGTCTATTTGAAATGCAATCCCTCCACGGTGCTGGTGGTGGCAGAGCAGTTTGACGGCGCGGCGGTAGGTACAGGCGTCATTATGAGTGAGGATGGCTACATCATCACCAATGCCCATGTGATCGCTGGCGGCGACAGCTGCTGGATCGCGCTGGATACGGGGGAGACCTTCGATGCCCTTTTGGTGGGATACAGTGCCGAGGAGGACATCGCGGTGCTGAAGGCAAAGGATGCCCATGGCTTCATTCCTGCCGAGTTTGGCGACAGTGAACTGACCATGGTGGGCGACGATGTGTACGCCATCGGCAATCCCTTGGGTGTCGAGCTGCGGGGTACGCTGACGGAGGGCATCATCTCCGCCATCAACCGCAATATTCAGATGGAGGACAGAGCCTTCACGGTGCTGCAGACCACGGCGGCTCTCAATAACGGTAACTCCGGCGGCCCTCTTATCAACCGCTATGGGCAGGTCATCGGCATCAATACGCTGAAAATGTCCGATACAGGCAGACCTGATGAGGCCACGGTGGAAGGCTTAGGCTTTGCTCTGCCCATCTCCGATGTATGCTTCGTGGTCAATGATATTATTGCCACAGGCAAGTTCCACGGCGCTCCCATGCTGGGTATCACCGTCATCACTGCCAACACCACCGACGGCGGTACCGCCGTGATGATCTATGAGGTGGTGGAGGGCTACGATGCCTATGAGCAGGGCTTGCAGGCTGATGATGTGATCCTGAAGGTAAACGGAGAAGACATCTATGTTACCGCCGACCTGCTGGCGGCGCGGCGTGAGTGCCGCGTGGGGGATACCCTGACCCTTACCATCTTCCGCGATGGGGAGATCTTCGATGTGGAGGTCACCTTGGAGGCCAACAAAGAGTGATATGTAAAAATAACGCCGCTTGAATAAGCGGCGTTATTTTTTTAAGTTCTCGAAAAGTGGCTATGCCACTTTTTCGAGAAAACTGCGGCCTGCTGCAGCGCACGAGTTGCCCGCCATTACGGACAACTCGCACGTTTGCAGGCCG
>JAZQMH010000121.1:0-3242 GCA_045543255.1 Vescimonas sp. | reverse complement strand
CCCACAGGCCGCCGCGTCTACCGAACCGTCCCTTGTGTTGACGGCGGCCTGTGGGCAGGCCGCCCTACAAATTCTACCGAGGGCTTCCTGCCACATTATAGGGCGGGGTGTCTCACCCCGCCCTTTATCTAATCATTTTTTCTCGCGCTCCGCGTGAGAAAAAATACTTCTCAGACTACGCAGTGTGCGAGCACAGCGAGTGCGCGGAGTAGTCTGCTGTTTGCATCAAAAACACCCGTTTTTGATGCAAGGCGAAGCCTTATCTCATGCACCCTCGCACGTCCTCCACGGCGCTGTCCACCACATTGCCGAAGCGGTGCATGGCCTTCCCTACGGACGTTCTGCCCTGCGTGCCGCGACAGCACAGCATATCCACCGCCGCACCTGCCGCCAAACCCAGCACCATGCCGCGAATAAACGAATTCATCTGCATCATTTTCTCATTCCTCCTTGTAAAAATATGATGGTTTGAGTTTGCCCAACTTACGGCAAAAAAACACCCCCGCCGCAGTTGCCAAATGCTGCGGAAAATGGTAGAATGATAAATTGAGAAAATATGAATTTTGAGAGGTGTATCTATGTCTATGGAATGTTTGCAGGCAGCCCTGCGTAAAGCCAAAAGCCCTTTGGCTCTCGGCATCGCCCCCACCATCGGCGAAGTGGCTGCCCCGCTGAAAAAACAGTTTGAGGAGATGCTTGGCAGCGGCAATTTAGCCGACTGTGAAGCCCTCCGCTACCACGCCATGCAGCTGCTGGAACTGGCAAGCGAGAGCGGTCTCGCCGCCGTGGTCATTGATGCCGACAGCTTTCTCCCCTACGGCATGATGGGCGCCGATGTGCTTGGAAACCTCGTCTCCGCCGCCCGCGCCAAGGAGCTTTACTGCATCGTGGACTACCGTACCACCCGCCCTAACCCCTATTTGACCGCCGAGAACGCACCCGACGGCGTTACCGTCCTGCCCTACACAGGCGGCGACTGCGTGCCCGAAATTGAGGGCAAGTCCATCTTCGCCACCGTCCGCACCGATAACCCTACAGGCGGCGAGGTGCAAAATCTCATTGCAGGTGACCGCCCCCTGTACGTGGCCCTCGCCATGCAGTGTGCCCGCCGCGGCGCAGGATTGGTGGTGGAGACGGGCTACAGCCTCGATGTACGCGAGCTGCGCCGCCGCTGCCCCAGTGCCTTCCTCATGCTGAAGCACTGTGACGGCGAAAACGCCACCCCCGCCTTTGACGACTACGGTCACGGCGCCATGGTGGTGGACTACACCCTCCGCAAAGCCGAGGATGTGGAAAAGGCCAAGAAATCTCTGAAAGAGTGGGTGAGCATTGTATGACAACCATCTATCTCGTCCGCCACGCCGAGGCGGAGGGCAACCTCTACCGCATTGCCCACGGGCAGTATGACGGCCTCATTACCGACCGTGGCTACCGTCAAATCGACGTCCTGCGCCGCCGCTTTGAGGATGTCCACATTGACGCGGTGTACTCCTCCGACCTCTTCCGCGCCCGCACCACCGCCAAGGCCATCTACGAGGCCAAGGGCTTGCCCCTTCATCTCGAGCCCGCCTTCCGCGAAATTCACATGGGCATTTGGGAGGGCCGCATCTGGCAGGAGCTGAACACCAACTACGAACAGGAGATGTACTGCTTCAACCGTCAGCTGGACAAGTTCTCCATTGAGGGCGGCGAAACCTGCCAGCAGGTGCTTGACCGCTTCCTCCCCGCTCTCGAGCGTGTTGCCAAAGCCCATGACGGCGAGACCATTGCCATTTTTTCCCACGGTGCGGCTCTCCGCATGGTCATCGGCGTGCTGAACGGTCTCTCCCTCGCCGAGGTGGGCGAATCTCCCCACGGCGACAACACCGCCGTTGCTCTCGTAGAGTATGAAAACGGCAAGTTCACCGTCAAGTACCACAACGACAACTCCCACCAAGTGGAGGCGGGTCTGTCCACCTTCGCCAAGCAGAGCTGGTGGCGTGATAAGCGCATGATGAGCGGCGGACAGTACTACCGCCCCATGGACGAGGACACGGCGAAGAAATTCGCTGTCCCCGCTGGCGGACATCAAATCGCCGTGTGGTTTGAAGACCGCGCCGTAGGCGCTGTGCAGCTGCTGCCCGAGAAAGACCCCACCGTGGGCTGGATTGGGTACTACTACCTCGCCGAGGATATGCGCGGCCGCAACTACGGCGTGCCACCCCTCGGGCAGGCCGTCATGTACTACCGTGAACGTGGCATTGACCGTCTGCGGTTGGAGTGCAGTGACGAACACGCCCGTGGCTTCTTCGCCCACTATGGTTTTAAGCCCTTGGAGGGCAATGTGATGGAAAAATACATCGGATACGGAGAGTAAAACATATGGAAAAAGGATTTCAATTTCTCCCCGTCAGCCGCGAGGAAATGATTGACCGCGGCTGGTACTACTACGACTTTCTCGTGGTCAGCGCCGACGGCTACATTGACCACCCCAGCTTCGGTACACCCCTCATCGCCCGCCTTCTCGAGAGCGAGGGCTACCGCGTGGCCTTCCTCGCCCAGCCCAAGTGGGACAGCGCCGAACCTTTCCGCGCCATGGGTAAGCCCCGCTACGGCGTGTTCATCGGCGGCGGCAACTTAGACTCCATGGTGGCTCACTACACTGTGGCCAAGCGCCGCCGCACCCGCGACCTCTACAGTCCCCGCGGCGAGATGGGTCATCGTCCCGACCGCCCCACCATCGTCTACGCCAATCGCGCCCGCGAGGCTTTCCCCGACAGTCCCATCATCATCGGCGGCTTGGAGGCGACTCTGCGCCGCTTCGCCCACTATGACTACTGGGATGACGATGTGCGCCGCCCCATCCTCTTCGATGCTCCCGCCGACTTGCTGGTCTACGGCATGGGCGAAAAGGCCACGGTGGAGATCGCCCGTCGCCTGTCCAAGAAAGAGCCTGTGGATTCTATCACCGATGTCCGCGGCACGGCCTTTCTGACCCCCGATAGAGACAAGTGCCACTACCACAATGTGGACTGTCCCTCCTATGAGGATGTCTGCGCCGACAAGGTGGCCTACGCCCGTGCCACCAAGGTGCAGTACGGCGAGCATGACCCCATCCGCGGCAAGGCCATTTTGCAGCTGTGCCAAGGCCGCTATGTGGTGTGCAATCCCCCTCAGCGCCCCATGAACCGCGAGGGCCTCGACAAAATCTACGACCTGCCCTTCGTCCGTGAGGTACACCCCATGTATGAAGGCGGCATCCC
>JAZQMH010000120.1:0-10694 GCA_045543255.1 Vescimonas sp. | reverse complement strand
ATTTCCTCCTCAAATTTTTGTTCTTTGTTGAGAATTATCTAACGACGGACGCTATGTTTCCATCATCTTGATGATAGCACCAAATTCCCGATTCCACAACCCCATTCTGTCCAATTCCCCGTTTCCTCTGCGTAAAATTTCGGGCGGCCTTTTTGTGCAAAATGTCGTTTTGTTGTTTAAAGTGCAACGCAGTTTTGCCTATATTCTACGAGAAATCCCCCGCCTTCTCTTGACTTTTCGCGATCGCACCTTATAATAATAGAGGAGGGTGCTTCGCCGCCCTTTTATAATGCTAGTAACTGCTGTCGCCGTGGGCGGCAGGGTATAAAAGGAGAACTACTATGGCTACTTATTCCCTCAATGTGGCGGGTCTCCAGCGTGAGCTGCCCATCTGCAAGGTGGCTGACGACCTGTATATCGGTGCGTTCATCGTCTTTGGCGATGCCGAGCTGACCGTGGAGTGCGCCCGTGAGATGCTCAAGCTCGTCCCTCAGGAGGAGTACGACTATCTCTTCACCGCCGAGGCCAAGTCCATCCCCCTCATTCACGAGATGGCCCGTCAGAGCGGCGCGAAGAAGTATTTCCTCGCCCGTAAGGGTCCCAAGGTCTATATGCCCGATCCCATCTGCGTGGAGGATCGCTCCATCACCACCGCCCACGCACAGAAGCTGTATTTGGGCAGCGATGACGCGGCACTGATGAAGGGTAAGCGCATCCTCATTATGGACGATGTGATCTCCACGGGCGGCTCTCTCCTTGCCATGGAATCTCTGGTGGAGCAGGCAGGCGGCATCGTGGCTGGCAAGATCGCCGTGCTGGCCGAGGGTGACGCCGCCAAGCGCGACGACATTAAGTTCCTCGCTCCCCTGCCCCTGTTCAACGCCGACGGTACGGTGAAGGGCTAAAAGAATATGTACATTTCCCCGCTGTGTATCGCCACAGCGGGGACTTTTTATGTCTAAATTCTTAATTTTTCAAAAATTACAGTTGCAGTGTTGCATTTTGTCGGGAAAATTGTATATTGGTAATAAGGACAAGTTTTCGAAAGGAGACATTCTATGAAAAAGAGAAGTATTCTGCTCACCACCGCTATACTCCTCCTCTGCCTTGCACTGTTATGCGGCTGTCAGAAGAAAGAAAAGTTCATCATCGACGGGCTGGTGGATGTAAATGTCCGCAACGATCTCGGGGTTTCGCTGACGGCTGAATCCATCACTCCCGCAGGGGGCGAGTTCGTCCTGTCCAATGAAAGCGCTGAACCTTATTCTTACACAGGTTGGTATGCGCTTAATATGCGCACGGATGAAGGTTGGGGAAATATGAAATCAACGGATGATTCCCTCATTTTCACACTTTTGCTTCAAAAGCTCTATATGATGGATTCCTATACCTTGTCCCATAACTGGTCTCGCGCCTTCGGCGAACTACCTGCGGGAGAATATCGTTTGGTAAAAGAGATCGTTCCCTACGAAGGAAATTCTGTTGAGGAAGCCTTCTATGTCACCTGCGAGTTCACCATCAAATAAAGCCCCTTCCCCCGCCCTATAGGCGGGGGTTTTATTATCCCTCCTTATGCCCCCTTCCCTATCCTTCACAAAAAAAGTATGGACACCTAACATAAGTTGTGATAATATGAGGGATAACAAAAATTAATTGCAAGGAGGAACGGTCATGGCAGGGAAAGAGAGTTACGCAGGAAAAATCAACCGCAAGCTCAACAAGAAGCTCCACGTCATTGATGTGGCGGCAGGCCGCGCATTGGCGGACTTGGTGCTGAAAAACGCCACCTATGTCAACGTCTTTTCCAACGAGCTGTGCCACGGGGATATTGCCGTGGCGGAGGGGCTCATTGTAGGTATGGGCGAGTACAGCGGCTACGTTGAGGTGGATGTCAGCGACAAGATCGTGCTGCCGGGCTTCATTGATGCCCATATCCATTTGGAGAGCTCACTGGTGAGCCCCAAGGAGTTCGCCAAGGCCGTGCTCCCCCACGGCACCACCACCGTCATTACCGATCCCCATGAGATCGCCAATGTCATGGGCACCGACGGCATTGAGTACATGCTGCAGGCCACGGAGGACTTGCCTGTGGATGTGCGCTTTATGCTGCCCTCCTGCGTCCCCGCCACGCCTATGGACGAGTCGGGCGCCAACCTCGACTACCGCGCCATTGACAGCTTTTACGATCATCCTCGCGTACAGGGTTTGGCAGAGATGATGAACTTCGTGGGCGCAATCAACGGCGACCAGCAGGTGGTGGAAAAAATCGTGGCAAGCCAAGCCCACCATAAGAAGATCGACGGTCACGCACCCGACTTGGTGGGCAACGACCTCAACGCCTACATCGCCGCAGGTGTGTACTCCGACCACGAGTGCCACGATCTCAACGATGCCATTGCCAAGCTCCAGCGGGGTCAGTTCATTATGATCCGCGAAGGTACGGCGGCGCGGAACTTGGATGCCCTCGCTCCCCTGCTGTGCGATAAGTACGTGGAGCGGTGTATGTTCTGCACCGATGATAAGCACCCCAACGACCTCCTTGAGAAGGGACACATCGACTATATCGTGAAGCGCGCCCTGTCCCTTGGCGTGGAGCCCATCACCGCCATTAAGGCCGCCTGCCACAACGCGGCGCGGTACTTCCTCCTCAACAATCGCGGTGCCATCGCACCCGGTTACCTCGGCGACTTCGTCATCATCGACAACTTCGAGAACTTCAACATTGAGAAGGTCTATAAGCGTGGCGAGCTGATGGTGTCCAACGGCGTGGTGAAGGATTTCGATGTGCCCGAGGTAGAGCCCTACTTGGAGGCCAGAGCACACGATACCTTCCATGTAGGCAAGCTGACGGCGGAGGACTTCGCCGACCATCGTCCCCGTGGTGTCATCGGCATGGTCAACGGCGAAATTACCACCACCGATGCCGGTTACGCTGACCGCATCGCCGTGGACTACGATGTGCTGAAGATCGCCGTGGTGGAGCGCCACAAGAATACCCGCCATATCGGCATCGGCTACATTCAGGGCTACGGCCTCACCTCCGGCGCAGTGGCAACCTCCATTAGCCACGATTCCCACAACATTATTGTGGTGGGCACCAACGAGGAGGACATGGCGGCGGCGGTGAACCGCCTCGTGGAGCTGAAGGGCGGCATTGTGGTTTACGACAAGGGCGAAGTGACGGCGGAAGTGCCTCTCGCCATTGCGGGCATCATGTCTGATGAGCCGCTGGTGGAGGTGAACCGCAAGTTGGAAGATGCCAAGGAGAAGGCCTTCTCCTTGGGTGTCAACCGCGAGATCGACCCCTTTATGACCCTCAGCTTTATGGCATTGCCCGTCATCCCCACCCTCCGCATCACTACCCGTGGTGTCATTGATGTGGTGAGCCAGCAGTATATCTAACATTGCGCTGCTTCCAAATGTAACTTTTTTGTGAAGCCCTTGCATTTCCAAATTTTTGCACTATAATAGTGTTAGCACTCGGATGCACCGAGTGCTAACACTTTTTGTTTTTTCATTTTACTATATACAGGAGATGACACACTATGGCAAAGAAACAGTTCAAGGCGGAGAGCAAACGACTGCTGGATCTGATGATCAATTCCATCTACACCCACAAGGAGATTTTTCTCCGTGAGATCCTGTCCAACGCAAGCGATGCAGAGGATAAGCTGGCCTATCGCGCCTTGACCGATGACAGCGTGAAGATGAAGCGCGGGGATTTTAAGATCATCATCACCCCCGACATGATCTCCCGCACCCTGACCATCAGCGACAACGGCATCGGCATGAGCCGCGAGGAGTTGGATGAAAATCTCGGCACCATCTGTAAGTCCGGCTCCCTGCAGTTTAAGGAGAATTTGGAGGAAGGCGTGCAGGCTGATGACATCGATGTGATCGGTCAGTTCGGTGTTGGTTTCTATTCCGCTTTCATGGTGGCTGACGAAGTAACGGTCATCACCAAAGCTTTCGGCAGCGACACCGCCTATAAATGGCATTCCACCGGCTTGGACGGCTACACCATCACCCCCTGTGACAAGGCAGGCATGGGTACGGATGTGATCCTCCACCTGAAGGCCGACACCGAGGATGAGAAGTACAGCGACTTCCTGCAGGAGTACCACATTCGCGGCTTGGTGAAGCAGTACAGCGACTACATCCGCTATCCCATTGAGATGCTGATGCACAAATCCCGCCAGAAGCCCCGCCCCGAGGACGCTGGGGACGATTACCGCACGGAGTGGGAGGATTACACTGAGTGGGAGACCCTGAACTCCATGGTGCCCCTGTGGCAGAAGAAGAAAGAGGCCGTCACCGACGAGGAATACGCCGCTTTCTATCAAGATAAGTTCAACGACTACGAAGCACCCTTGGATACCATCCGCGTTTCTGCCGAGGGTACCACCAGCTATGAGGCGCTGCTGTTCATCCCCGCCAAAGCACCCTACGACTTCTATACCCGCGAGCACGAAAAAGGCCTGCAGCTGTATTCCTCCGGCGTGCTGATCATGGATAAGTGCGGCGATTTGCTGCCCGACTACCTGCGCTTCGTCTGCGGCGTGGTGGACACCCCCGATGTCAGCTTGAATATCAGCCGCGAAATGCTGCAGCAGACCCGCGAGCTGAAGGTGATCGCCAAAAACTTGGATAAGAAGATCCGCGCGGCACTGGAGAAGCTGTGCACGGAGCAGCGGGAGAAATATGAGACCTTCTGGAAGGCCTTCGGTTTGCAGATGAAGTACGGCCTCGTTTCCAACTACGGCATGGATAAGGAGAAGCTGCAGGATCTGGTGATGTTCTTCTCCACCAATGGCGATAAGGCGACTACGCTGAAGGAATACCGTCAGCGGATGAAGGAGGAACAGGCGTTCATCTACTACGCCTGCGGCGAGGATGCCGCCAAGATCCGCAAGCTGCCTCAGGCCGAGCGCATTTTGGATGCAGGCTATGAGATTTTGCTGCTGACCGAGGATGTGGACGAATTCTGCATGCAGATCCTCGCCGAATACGATGGCAAGAAGTTCAAGAGCATCAATGAAGAAGATGCCCTGCCCGAAACCGAGGAGGAAAAGAAGGCCGCTGAGGAGAAGAACGAGGCAGGCAAAGAGGTGCTGGCGTTCCTGAAGGAGACGCTGGGCGAGCGCATTAAGGAGGCGCGCATCAGCCGTATTCTGAAAAATCACCCCGTTTGCATGGTGGCAGATGGCCCTGTTTCCTTGGAAATGGAAAAGCATCTTAAGCGACAGGGGGCTGATTTGGCAGGCTTCAAGGTGGAGCGCGTGTTGGAGCTCAACGCCGACAGCCCCGCTTACGCGGCACTGAAAACCGCCATTGCCAACGACCCCGAAAAGGCAAAGAAATACGCAGAGCTGCTCTATTGTCAGGCGCTGCTGATCGCCGATCTGCCTTTGGAAGATCCCAGTGCTTACACCGATCTCGTTTGCTCCTTGATGATCTAAGTTAAGCGCATAAAATGAACCCCCGCCCGATGGGCGGGGGTTTCGTTATGCGCATATTCTGCCGCGCTCAGCGGTTAACTTCCTCCATGGCGATGGCATTCCAACGGGCAAGGCGCTGGGGCTCATAGCGGACGGTGGAAATGTCCTTCAAGAGCATCTCAAGGCGCAGATTGTTCCGCTTCGCCGCATCGATGGCTTGGCGGAGATTCTTGCGCACCGCCTCCTCATCGAAGGTATCCCCTGCCAGGAAGGCGGGGTTGGGCTTATAGGACATGATAATATCCTTAGGCAGCTGATCGGCAAAGAGGTCGGGATCGCTCCAAGGACTGCAGGAGAGCTTCCGCAGATTGGGGATCTTTGTCACCAGTTCCATTCTGTCAGAGAGCTTTTCGCAGCAGCCGTAGTAGATATTCTTAAAGTATCCCGCCAGCTTCGTAATGTAGGGGATCTCAAACTCCTCGGTGATCTGAGGGGAGACAGAGGTGAACAGCTGGGCCATGCCGTAGCCCCAGGAGTTGTAGGTAATATCCTTGCAGGGGGCATCAAACTCACTGTCGAAGACATAGGAGCAGTGGCACTGCTGCAATTTGCTCTCGCAGACCTCCAACTCGTTGGCCTCCTTGATGCCGCTGATCACCGACTCGGTAAAGCCGGAGACGATCTGATGGAGGAACTCGGGCTCGTCCATCAGCAGATAGTAAATATCCTCCACGCTCATACGCTGGGCAATGGCATCCCAAACGCCGAGACGGAACTTGATACCCAGTCCCTTCACAGGGCCGATATCGGAGAAAATATCCTCCATCAACTCCTGTCTGCGACGGGTCTCCGCCACATCGTGGGTAATATGCATGGGCTTGATCTTCTCAAGATCGTCCTCGGTCTCGAACTGATTGACATAGTCGTGGGACACCACATTGTTGCTGCTGTCCGTTTCGGCGGTTTTTTCCACAATGGGCACACCGTAGCCGGAATTGGTCACCGCCTTGGGGAAGGAGAAATAGGGGGCCAGTACCAAGTCCGCAGGATGATTTTCCCACTTATAGATATTGGTACGCAGCTCTTCCTCCACCGCTCTCAAAAACGGGTCTTCGCACTGCAGCGTCAAAAATCCGTCGGTATTCAACTCATGAAAGCACTCCTGAGAAATCGTCACCATAGGGCGCGTCATCGTGCCGTCATTAAAATCGGACCACATCTTTTTTCTCGCCAGGTTGACAGGATCGTTGGCATAAGCTATGTACCGCTTACCAAGCTCTCGCAATATGCGCTTATCGTTCTCGTAGGACATGATATCGCCTCCTTCTGATGATAGTATCCCATAAAAGTAGAGAATTCAACTATAAAATCTGCCATAATATACATAATTATTGACCTTTCCCCTTTTTTGCGTTATAGTGGGCGTGAAAGGTGGCGGGAATATGCTGAAAAATGAGTACGGGATCGTTACTGTCAGCCGCAGCTGGCGAGTGGAGGAGGAAAAGCCCATTGGCTATTCCCGCATGTACTATGTTATGGGCGGCGATGTGGTCTATTACGATAAAACGCTGACCACCAAGCTCAAGAGCGGCTCGCTGTATATCTTCCCCTCCAATCTGCCCTATAAGATGGTCAACAATGTGGATGACCCTTTGCGGTGCGTCTATCTCCACATGGACTTCTTCCCCATTGTGACCAATGAGCTCATCGAGCTGCAGGTGGAGGAGGGCAGTTTACTCAAGGCACTGCTGGATGCCATCACCGCCAGCTTGGAGGCAAAGAACATCCAAATCCTCACCATGCTGGCAGATGCGCTGGAGGAATTTCTGAAAACAGAGGGCATCCTCACCTACGCCGATGCCTCCATCATCAATATGCTGCACTTTATCTCCAAGCACTATCAAGAAAACCTCTCCGTAGGAGACTTGAGCAGCCGCTACGGCTACAACGCCCAGTATTTCATCCGCCTGTTTAAAAAGAGCGTGGGCGTCACGCCATATCAGTATTTGAAGGATTTCCGCATGAAGAAGGCCTGTGAGTATTTGGCCATGGGCAGCAGCGTCAGCGAAACGGCCGCCTTGGTGGGCTATAAGGACAGCAAGACCTTCAGCAATGCCTTTAGAGAGAAGATGGGATTTCCCCCGGGGCAGGTCAGGCAGCGAACAGAAACTCTATAAAAAAAATCCACCCGTGAGGGTGGATTTTCTTTATTCCATTACCCAAATGGGAGGAAAGGCCGCTGTTTCCCCCTCTTCAAGGGGCTGGGCTTCCCCATCAAAGGTGTTCCAGTAATCCAGCAGACGCAAATTGCTCACCTCGAAGCGCTGCTCTCCGTCAGTAAAGTACCCTCTTCCATATTGGCTCGTTTCCAAATAGGAGCACAGACAGGTGCTGCCATCGGTCAAATGAAACACAATACCGAGGAAATGCCCGCCATCGGGGCGATCGCGGTCGCGGTAATTCCCCTGCTTTTTCATGCCATCCATAAAGTCAAGAAACGCATCAACATCCTCCTCGGCAGTGATGTGCTTTTTGCCGTTCTCAGCACTCTCAGAGGAGAGGTAGAGGGTGACAGATTCCACCTCCAAGTCGGCAAAAGGTAAACGGTATTCCCCATTTGGCAGCACGTGGAACAACACCAACAGGGCAACAAGGGCAAAGGGAATAGCAATCAGTAAAACTTTTCTCATACGTTCCTCCTTTTCGCTGGATGTGACGACTTCTTTCATTTAGTATACAAATTAGACGGCAAATGTGCAACAGAAGTTCCCGAATAGGCAAAAAAAGAAAGCCCTTGTAGGGCTTTCTTTTTTGAAGTGTAATAACTTACTTGAGCTCGACCTTGCCGCCGACTTCCTCGACCTGCTTCTTCAGCTCCTCGGCGTCCTCCTTGGACAGACCCTCCTTCATGGTGGTGGGCACGCCCTCGACGGCAGCCTTGGCCTCGGCCAGACCCAGACCCATGACCTCGCGGATGACCTTGATGACCTTGATCTTCTGAGCGGCATCGAAACCGGTCAGAACGACGTCGAAGTCGGTCTTCTCCTCAACAGCAGCAGCGCCGCCAGCGGCGGGAGCAGCGGCCATAGCGGCAGCGGAAACACCAAAAACTTCCTCCAGAGCGTGAACCAGCTCGCTGAGCTCCAGAACGGTCAGACCCTTGATCTCTTCGATCATAGCAATAACTTTCTCAGACATTGTAATAGCCTCCTGTTGTAAGATAGTTGTTTGTTTTTGTTTGACGCTGATTACTCAGCAGCGGGCTCGGCAGCGGCGACGGGTGCGCCGTTGTTCTCCACGACCTGCTGCAGGATATAAGCCAGAGCAGAGATGGGAGCCAGCATGGTACCCAGAACCTGAGCCTGCAGGACGGGCAGTGCGGGGATGGAAGCCAGAGAGTTGACAGTCTCCATAGAAACGACCTTGCCGTCCATGAAGCCGCCCTTGATCTCGAACTTGCCATTGAGCTTCTTTGCAAACTCTGCGATGACGCGGGCGGGAGCCACGGGATCACCGGCGCAAGTGGCCAGAGAAGTGGTACCGTTGAGCTGCTCGTCCAGCTCGGTCATGCCACAGTTGTTGAATGCAAAGCGCAGCAGGGTGTTCTTGACGACGGTATACTCAATGTCGTTTTCACGGCAAGTAGCGCGCAGAGCGGTATCCTCTGCCACGTTGATACCCTTGTAATCGACAATGACGCCGGCAGCTGCATTCTGCAGCTTCTCGGTCAGAGCCGCCACGATCGCCTGCTTTTCAGACAGAACTTTTGCGTTGGGCATTCTTGTTGTTCACCTCCATGAGATTTTGCGGTGCAGCTCCCTGCACCAGGGGATGAGGTGCGTTCTGATAGGAAAAAACCATCCTCATATCAAAAGACATGAGGATGGTGAAGCAAATCATATCGATGTTGCCATCCTCGGCAGGACTTACGGCGCAAGCGCCACCTGCTGTCTTTGGAACGCATCTGCTATTATATCTACAGCCCGACCGTTTGTCAAGCTAAAGATACGGGATTTTTGCGTTTTTTTGTTGTTTTATGAACTTAGATCTGCTTAGCAGCGTTCATCTTCACGCCGGGGCCCATGGTGGAAGCAGCCACGCAGGACTTGACGTACTGACCCTTGGCAGCAGCGGGCTTAGCCTTGATGATGGCGCCCATGAGAGCGGTGTAGTTCTCATAGAGCTTCTCAGCACCGAAGGAAACCTTGCCGATGGGGCAGTGGATGATGTTGGTCTTGTCCAGACGATACTCGACCTTACCGGCCTTGACTTCCTTAACAGCCTTAGCCACGTCGGGAGTCACGGTACCGGCCTTGGGGGAGGGCATCAGACCCTTGGGGCCCAGAACCTTACCCAGACGACCAACCAGACCCATCATGTCGGGAGAAGCGACGACCACATCGAAGTCGAACCAGTTCTCCTTCTGGATCTTCTCGACCATATCCATATCGCCGACGAAGTCAGCACCGGCCTCACGGGCAGCGGCAGCCTTGTCGTCCTTGGCGAACACCAGCACGCGGGCAGTCTTACCGGTGCCGTTGGGCAGCACGATAGCGCCGCGGACCTGCTGGTCAGCGTGACGGGAGTCGACACCCAGCTTCACGTGCAGCTCGACGGTCTCGTCGAACTTGGCGCTGGCGGTCTTGCAGATCAGCTCCAGACCCTCCTTGGGATCATACAGCATAGCCTTATCGATCTGCTTAGCACTTTCCTGATATTTCTTACCTCTAAACATCGTTACTACCTCCTTACTCGCCGACGACAACGCCCATGGAGCGTGCGGTACCAGCGATCATGCTCATAGCAGCTTCCAGAGAAGCGGCGTTGAGATCGCGCATCTTCATCTCAGCGATCTTCTGAACGGAGGCCTTAGAGATGGTAGCGACCTTCTCCTTGTTGGGAACGCCGGAACCGGACTCAATGTTGCACTCCTTCTTGATGAGGACGGCAGCGGGGGGAGTCTTGGTGATGAAAGAGAAGGAACGATCGGCGTAAACGGTGATCACCACGGGGATGATCAGGCCGGCGTCATTCTTGGGGCGCTCATTGAATTCCTTAGTGAAAGCGGCGATGTTGACGCCGTGCTGACCCAGAGCGGGGCCAACGGGGGGTGCGGGAGTTGCTTTTGCTGCGGGGATCTGCAGCTTAACGTAACCGACAACTTTCTGTGCCATTTGAAGGCACCTCCTTTAATAAAATGTGGTAGCGGCCGAGCCGATCTCGG
Organism: Vescimonas sp.; assembly: GCA_045543255.1. Lineage (GTDB taxonomy): Bacteria > Bacillota > Clostridia > Oscillospirales > Oscillospiraceae > Vescimonas. Next base: position 32 of record JAZQMH010000120.1, on the reverse strand, counting down.
ACCCGCTCTTGGCGAGATGATCGATCATCTCT
>JAZQMH010000119.1:0-10054 GCA_045543255.1 Vescimonas sp. | reverse complement strand
TCCGACTTGGGGGAGGGTATGACCCCCTCGTGTTAAATCATTCCCCCCCCACCAAAATAAAAGCCCGCCCCACGGGCGCCCTTTTATTTTGGTGGAGGCGAGGGGAGTCGAACCCCTGTCCGAAAGCATTTTAACAGGACTTTCTCCGGGCGCAGTTACGATTTAAACATTCCCTCCATGCCGCGGCACGTAACAGACGCGACACTTTAGTAGAGTCATGATGCGTGGGCGGGGCAACTCTTACCCGCCTCACGGACGCCACCTTAACGACGCCTTCCCCGGCCGGTGGCCGCTCCGGTTCAGACGGTCACTGCTTAGGCAGCGACGGCAACAGTCTTAGTGTTGTCAGTTAATTTTAAAGTACCCGTTTTATGGTGGTCAGGCGCCACCGACCGCTTATCCTGCCTCCACACCCCCGTCGAAACCGGTACGCCCCCGTGTTTCAATTAACAGTTAATAATGAACAATTAACAGTTATGGGTTGCTGGCAAGGTGCGCTCCTTCTCCCGAGCCTTCCCGAGAGAAGGAAGCGCGTTGTTTTATCCTTTTTCTTGTAACAAATACCTGTTAATTGTTAACTGTTACTTGTTACTTGCGCTGAGCGCACGCTCAGCGCTCCGGCAGCTTCTCGGGGGAGGGATACTCCACGCCGTGGGTGTCCACGCGGACGGAGACCATCACCTGAGGCTTCTTGGGCATGTTGTTCATCATGTTGCGGGGCACGGAGGCGATACGATCCACCTCTTCCATGCCCTCCAGCACCATACCGAAAGCGGCATACTGACCGTCCAGATGGGGGGAATCCTTGTGCATGATGAAGAACTGGCTGCCTGCGCTGTCGGGGATCATGGTACGGGCCATGCTGAGAACGCCGCGGGTGTGAGCGAGGTCGTTCTGGAAACCGTTGGCGGTGAACTCGCCCTTGATGCAGTAGCCGGGGCCGCCCATGCCGTTGCCATCGGGGCAGCCGCCCTGAATCATAAAGCCGTAGATGCAGCGGTGGAAAATGAGGCCGTCATAGTAGCCGGAATTGGCAAGCTCAATGAAGTTATACACGCTCTGAGGCGCCACGTCGGGGTAGAGCTCGGCAACGATCTTAGCGCCGGACTCCATTTCGATGGTTGCAATGGGATTGTTAGCCATGGTGTTTTTCTCCTTCGTCGAAAAAAATTAACAAGTAACAAGTAACAGTTAACAGTTACTGTTTGTTCTCCTTTGCAGTTCTTACGATTGCAATCAGCAGTCTTGCCAGCTCGCTACAGTCCTTTGCGATACTGTCATACTCCGCTTTTGTGATGTACTCCGTTTCGTGAAGCAACTCCAACCAGTACTCCGTTTCGGCTGCTTCTTTCAGTGCGATGCTGTTTTTTGAAATGAAATCGTCTGTACTTTGGGCATATTTCCCCTCGTGGACATTGGCGCCGATACTGGTGCCGCTGCGTAACAGTTGGTTGGAAAGGATAAATTCTTTCTTCTCTTCCCGCAGGTATCGGCACAATCGCACGATACGCACGGAAAAGGCTTTCGATTTCGATAAAATGATGCTGTCCTTCATCCTACCACCCCAATTAACTGTTAATTGTTAATTGTTAACTGTTACTTGCGTAAATCCCACGTCAGTGGGATTTACGCGCCCTTTCCATTTCCCGCTTGGCGTCCCGCTCAGCCATGGATTGGCGCTTGTCGTAGTTCTTCTTACCCTTACAGACCCCCATCTCCACCTTCACGCGTCCATCCTTGAAGTACACACTCAAGGGAATCAAGGCGTAGCCATCTAATTTCTGCTGCTGGTGAAGCTTGTGAATCTCCCGCTTGTGCATCAAAAGCCGCTTGGGGCGGTCGGGGTCGTGGTTGAAAATGTTGCCCTTTTCATAGGGGGAAATGTGCATATTGTAGACGTAGAGCTCCCCCTCTTTGGTGACGGCGGCGTAGCTGTCCTTCAAGTTCAGCGCGCCGAGACGGATGGACTTGACCTCCGTGCCACGCAGCTCAATGCCTGCTTCGTGCTTATCCTCCACGAAATAGTCGTGGTAGGCCTTACGGTTCTGTGCCGCCGTCTTGATACCGCCTTTGCCCATAGGTCAACTCCTCCCTTCTCTCGTCATATCGCGGTACAGTATACCACATTTTCCCTCCCCACGCAAGGGGGTAACATGTCGGGTTATGTAAACCTTCTGTGAATTGTGGCGCAGGAGTGTTCTTGTGATGCCGTAGGGCAGGGCACATACCGCGCGCAGCGCCTTGGCCCCCTCTGACGAGGGGGGCTGGATTTTTGCGAAGCAAAAAGACTGGGGGAGAGACGCTACTAGGAAATCTATCTTGCATAATTCTCTCCCCCAGCCTCGCTATGCTCGGCAGCACCCTCCCCCCACTCCGTCTGCCCTTCGGACACCCTCCTCTCCCCGCTGGGGAGAGTCTTGCCCTCGTCAGAGGGGGCCAAGGGCGGGCGTTGCCCGCCAAACATACCGATTCCTTGCCAACTAAAAAAGAGCCTTATTCAGGCTCTTTTTCACGTTCTTTTCTCTTCTCTTCCTTCTTTGCGCGGCGTTTTTCCTTCTGATTGCGGAAGGCCTCCACCGCCTTGAGGCGCATGTTGTGGAGCACCGCCAACGTCTTTTTATCGTGGGGGAACAGCCATTTCAGCAGCGCGATGGCGATGGCCACGGTGACGATCTTCTCGGGGGAGAAGGGAAACCACAGCATGGCAAGATACGCCCCCGCCACCGCCGTCATCCAGCCGATGCCGTAAAATGAACCGATGCCCAGCAGGATGTATGACCAGCCGTTGGTGATCATCCAGCCGAGGCCGAAGCACAATAAAAAGCGGGGATTGAGGAGGAATTGCAGGAGCGCTTTCAGTTTTTGAAGCAGATAGTGTAGTTTTTGTTTCATGTGGTTTACATAATCATCTTGGCTCCCCCTCTGGGGGAGCTGGGTGAGCGAAGCGAACCCTGAGGGGGCTGCTAACGGACTGCTTTCCTGTTCAGCCCCCTCCGCCCCTTCGGGGCACCTCCCCCTTAGGCAAGACTCTCCCCAGCGGGGAGAGATGTCATGCGGAGCATGACAGAGAGGGGGGAGGTGGAGGCAAGGGACACAGCACCTCAAGGACTTACCCCACAACCCCACCAATCTCCTCCCCAAACAGCGTCCACGGGTACGCCTCGGGAGGCGCCGCCATCACATCCACCCGCTTTTTCGTCACGGGATGGGTGAAGGCCAAGTGGAACGACCACAAGGCGGGATCGCAATCGGCCTTCGAGCCGTAGCGAATGTCCCCCAAAAGGGGCAGCTTACGGTGGGAGAACTGGACGCGGATCTGATGGGTGCGGCCTGTGTGGAGACGGACGCGCACCAGCGTCAAGTCCTCCGCCTCACAGTAGCCCAGCACCTTGTAGGACAGGGACGCCTTCCGCACCCCCTTGCGCTCACGCTGCACCACAAAGCTCTTATTGTGGGTGCTGTCGTGGAACAGCAAGTCCTCCAGCGTGTCCTCGTCCTGTTGGGGACGACCACGCAAAATGGCAAAATATTCCTTCTCCACCTCGTGGCGGGCAATGAGCCCCGTCAGCTTGCCCGTCACAGCGGGATTGCGGGAGAAGAGCATGACCCCTCCCACCACCTTGTCGAGGCGGTGGACAGTGGCGATATAGTCGGGTTTTCCCACATTTTGGAAATGTCCCCGCAGCAAGGCGGGCATACAGGCGTGGGTGGGATGATCCTCCGACAAAATACCTGTGGGCTTCACCGCCAAGCACAGGTGCTTATCCTCATACAGCAGCTTCATCATCAAAATCTCCGTCCCCGATAGGCGCGGTGATGGGTACGCTTGTTGCGCTTTGCCCCGTAGCGGCGGCGCTGCATAATGCGGCGGCCGAAGAACCACAGCAGGATCAGCACCACCACCAGCAGGATCAGCAGCACCTGCACAAGGCGATTGGAGAAGAAGTTGATAAGGGCCGTTTTCATAATGAGGAAACGGGAGGCCGCCACATCGGACATGGCGAGAAGGGGCACGGTGATATACTCCGTATCGCCGTAGCTGAGGGTAATCTCGCCGAGGCGATCCCCTGCCATAATAGGGGCGTTCACCACCTCGCGATCCAGCTTGACGGTGCGCTCCAAGTCCTCGATCTCCAAGTCGTTGGGCAGCACGGTGGTGGCATCGTAGGCGGGGTGCACGGTGACGCAGTTGGTCTGCTGGCTGAGGAGGACGGGCACTTCCGCCACCACCTCATTCTCCGTCAAAACGGTGCGGATGGAGAAGTTCTCAAAGCCCCAGTCGAAGAGGCGTGCCGTCTCGGTAAAGGACATGGACACGGTGCCGCCGTTGATGGGGTCGGGCATCTCGTCGCAGCCCAACACCACGGAAATGAGGCGACGGTCGGCGCGGACGGCGGTGGACACAAGGCAGTGACCTGCCGCGTCGGTAGTGCCCGTCTTAATGCCCTGTGCGCCGCTGTAGAGATAGCCCAGCGCCCGCCAGTTGGAGATAAGCAGGTTGGTGGAGTGAAGCTCGCGGGCATCACTCATGTTGGTGGCGGGGATGGTGTAGGCCTTGGTGTTGCACACAGTCATAAAGGTGTCGTGCTTCATGGCCTCACGGGTTATGAGCCACAGATCCCACGCGGTGGTATAGTGGTTGTCGTCGGGCAGACCCGAGGTGTTGACAAAATGGGTGTCCTCGCAGCCCAGTTCCTCGGCGCGGCGGTTCATCTCGTCCACGAAGGCGGTGACGCTGCCCGAGATCTCCTCGGCGAAGATGTTGCCCACCTCATTGGCAGAGGACACCATCAAGCAGTAGAGAAGCTGCTCTACCGTCAGCACTTCACCACCTTGAATGCCCGCAGTGGAGGCATCGGCAGGGAGACCCGACACAGCGGAGGCGGTGGCGGTGATCTCCTGTTCAAAGCGCAGCTCACCGCGGTCGATGGCCTCCAGCACCAGCAGCGCCGTCATAATTTTGGTGGTGGATGCGGGATAGCGGCGGGCGTGGGCGTTCTCCTCATAGAGGACAGCCTCGCTCTCCCCGTCCAGCAGCAATACGGCGGTGGCCTCGATCTCAATATCCTCGACGGCGGCGGCAGGGACGGTCAAGGTCACCAGCGCAAGGGCGAGGGCGAAAAAAAGAGCAGCAATACGGCGCAATTTCATAATGACAAGTTCTCCATTTGTTGGTATAATGATGGGTAGGAAGTATGAAAACGGGCATACGCCCCGATGGTATCTTTAGTATTATAAGCGATAATCGCCGTGCAGTCAACGAGTGAAACGTTAGCAATTAAGAATTAACAATTAACAGTTATTGTCCTACCGCAAGTCTCAGTAGCCTTTGTAGGGGCTGGCGCTTGTCGACGCTGTGAGCGCGTAGCGCGAGGAAGTCCCCTTGGGGGACAGCCCGCTGAAACGGGGCGTCGTGAACGCCGCCCCCTACAAAGGTTGTTGAACGCCCTCGGTCTTGTCGTAGGGCGCGATGCCCACATCGCGCCGCGTCTATCGGCGTGCTGTCGTATGTTGACGGGGGCCTGAGGGCAGGCCGCCCTACAATAAAAACAAGAATCTTCCCATCCTTAGGAGGTAATTTCTATGAAAATCCTTGTCGTCGATGATGAACAGCTCTTGGTCAAAGGCATCCGCTTTAATTTGGAAAACGAGGGCTATACCGTCACCACCGCCGAGAACGGTCAGCAGGCCGTGGACTTGGCGAAGGCTCAAAATTTCGACCTCATTATCCTCGATGTGATGATGCCCGTCAAGTCGGGTATCGAGGCCTGCACCGAGATTCGCACCTTCTCCGATGTGCCCGTCATCATGCTGACGGCCCGTTCGGAGGACGCCGACAAACTGGCGGGCTTTGCCTGCGGCGCGGATGACTATGTGACCAAGCCCTTCAACATCTTGGAGCTGAAGGCCCGCGTCAAGGCGCTACTCAAGCGCTCCCGCCTTGCCGCCGCTCCCGCCGTCGCGGAGGACACCCTCCTCACAGGCGGCGACATCGTGCTGGACACGCTGCAGCACGCCGCCATCTGCCGCGGCGAAACGGTGACGCTGACCGCCAAAGAATACGACCTTCTCGAGCTTTTGATGCGCAATCCCAAGCGGGTCTACAGCCGCGAGAGCTTGATGGACTTGGTGTGGGGCTACTCCTTCGCAGGGGAGTTCCGCACCGTGGATGTCCACATTCGCCGTCTCCGTGAAAAGCTGGAGCGGAATCCGTCCGAACCCGTCTACATTATGACACGCTGGGGGGTGGGTTACTATTTTCAAGGGGAAGATTAACCTGCAAAATAAGTTCGGCATCAGCTATACCTGCGTCATCATCGCGGTGCTGATTCTGCTGAACACCTACCCGCTGCTGGTCTCCCAAGACTTGGTGTTCAAATCCAAGGAGACCTCCCTGCGCAGCAGCATCAAGCTCATTGAGGCCTCTTTGAGCGGTCTTGACGAGCTGACGGAGGAGAATGTCTCCGCCGCCCTCTCCTCCATGACGGAGACGGGGGTGAACCGCCTGCTGGTCACCGACACGGCAGGGCGCATCCTCTACGACAGCCGCAAGGAAAACGGCGCTGTGGGTATGTACGCCTTCTACAGCGAAATTGCCGAGGCGTTGTGGGGCAACGATGCCTTCTACTGCTCCTACGATGAGCAGGCTTTCTTCAGCCGCATGGCAGAGCCTGTGGTGTACCACAATGAAATCGTGGGGGCTGTGTATGTCTATGAATACGACACGGCACAGGCGGAACTACTCAAGGGTTTCCAGCAAAACCTGCTGACCATCTCCCTCATTGTGGCCATTTTGGTGCTGGTGCTGAGCTTCGTCCTCAGCCGTATGCTGACGCGGAGCATCTCCAACCTTCTCACCGCCATCCGCAAGGTGCGGGAGGGTGCTTACTCCACCCGCGCCGAGGTGCGGGGCGGCGATGAAATCGCCCAAATCACCGCCGAGTTCAACTCCCTCACCGACCGCCTCGCCACTACGGAGGAGGCACGCCGCCGCTTCGTCTCCGATGCCAGCCACGAGATGAAGACCCCCTTGGCAGGCATCCAGCTCATGTCCGACTCCATCATGCAGACGGAGGACATGAACCCCGCCATGGTGCGGGAGTTCGTCTCCGACATCGGGCAGGAGGCACAGCGCCTCAACCGCATCACCGAGCATCTTCTCGCCCTCACCCGCCTCGACAGCGGCAGTGCGGAGGCCGTCACGGAGCATACCGCCACGGCGGTGGACGCGGTGGCAGAGCGTGTGGTGCGGATGCTGGGCGTGGTGGCACGGGAAAAGACCGTGACCCTCACCTGCCACTGCGACAGCGCCGCCATCGTCCGCGCCACAGAGGACGATGTCCATCAAATCCTCTATAATTTGATGGAAAACGGCATCAAATACTCCTCTACAGGGGGCTTCGTCCACACCAGCGCCAAGGTGGAGGGGGACTTCGTCACCATCACCGTGGAGGACAACGGCATTGGCATCCCCGAAGCAGACCGTCCCCACATTTTCGACAGATTTTACCGCGTGGACAAGATGCGCTCCCGCGCCGTGGGCGGCACGGGTCTGGGTCTTAGCATCGTGAAGGACACGGTGACCTATCGCGGCGGCAGTATCACCGTGGATGGTCGCGGCGAGAATCAGGGCACGGTTTTCACCGTGCGCTTACCCCGCGCAACAGAGGGGGTGGAGCAGTGATGAAACGATTCCTTTCCCTCTTTCTCTCCCTCGCCCTGCTCCTCTCCCTCTGCGCCTGCGCCGTCAAGGAGGAGACGGTGACGGAAGGCCTCCGTCTCTATGGTGTCAACGACGGGCAAGACCGTCTCGGCGGCGATGTGATTGCCGCCACCGTTGTGCCGTGGTCTGCGTTGCCCGAGGGTCGGGAAGAACAGGCCGCCGCCGTGGTGGAGCTGCTGCTGCGCTCCACCGAGGAGTACACCTCCCCCTTCCCCGCAGGGACTATGGCCCGCTCCGTAACGCTGTCGGGCTCTACGGCCTATGTGGACTTGTCCTCGGCCTACTATCAGCTGGGTGACATGAACCGCACCATCGCCGACTACTGTCTCGCCCTGTCCCTTACCCAGCTGACAGGCATTTACGCCGCCACCGTCACCGTGGAGGGGCGTGCGCTGCCCTACCGCGACAAGGCGCTGCTCCTGTCGGGGGACGTGCTGCTCTCGTCTATGGACGATGTGGTACGGACGCTGACGGCAACGCTGTACTTCCCCGACGAAAACGGCGAAGTGGTGGCACAGGAACGGCTTTTGACGCAATATGAGGGTGAAAGTGGGGCACAAGTGGTGCTAAACGCCCTTTTGGAAGGCCCCGAGGGGGACGAACTGCTGCCCCTGCTGCCCGAGGGCTTCGTGGGCATGACCGCCCGCATGGAATCGGGGGTGTGCCATCTCAACATCCCCGCCGAGAGCATGGCGCTCCTCCGTGATGCCCCTGCCACAGTGCAGGCCATTGAGGACTCCCTCTTAAGCGTAGAGGGCATCCGCGAGGTGCAGCTGTACGTAGACGGACAACCGCAATAAGAAAAAAGAGCCCCACGGGGCTCTTTTTTCAATTAACAGTTAATAATTAACAATTAACAGGTATTTTCCTACCGCAAGCTCCCATAGACCTTGTAGGGGTCGATGCCCACATCGACCCGTTCAATCCTCGGTAGCCTTTTGTTAGACGGCGGGCCGATGTGGGCACCGCCCCCTACAAAATTTACGCGCGCCCTCGGTCTTATTGTAGGGCGGGGTGCCCTCACCCCGCCGCGTCTATCGAGGAACTTCCGTATGTTGACGGCGGCCTGTGGGCAGGCCGCCCTACAACACCACAGGCGACCTTCCCTAGAACTTGTAGGGGGCGGCGTTCACGACGCCCCGCCGTCTACCGATGCATTTTCGTATGTTGCACCCCACCCCCACAAATTCAAAAAAATTCCCCCTTGTTTCCCCATTTAGGGCAACATCGTGGGAACTTTTTTATTTAGAAAAGGTTTCGCCTTGCATGGGGGAGCGCGAGGGGGAGGGTATGCCCCCTCGCATTAAATAAAAACACAAAGCGAAGCGATGTGTTGCCCCTTTGCGTGCAACAAAGGGGGCTTTTTTCCCTATTGATAGAAAAGCTATCACAAGGAGACACCCCTATGAAACTGCACATTCCTCGCCCTAATCCCCGACAGGCGGAGTTCTTGTCGGCTACGGAGAAATACATCGCCTTCGGCGGCGCACGCGGCGGCGGCAAAAGCTGGGCCGTCCGCACCAAAGCCAAGCTCCTCGCCCTCCGCTACGCAGGCATCCGCCTCCTCATCCTGCGGCGCACTTACCAAGAATTGGAAAGTAACCACATCCGCTTCCTACGCCAAGAACTCCACGGCATCGCCACCTATCGCGCTACCGACCGCATTTTTACCTTCCCCAACGGCTCGACCCTCGAATTCGGCTACTGCGCCAACGACAGCGACTTAGGCCGCTACCAAGGCGCGGAGTACGATGTCATTTTCCTCGATGAATGTACCCAGCTGAAGGAGCAGTGGATGCGCCAGCTTGCCGCCTGTATCCGCGGCGTCAACGACTTCCCCAAGCGCATCTACTACACCTGCAATCCGGGCGGTGTCAGCCACGGTTATATCAAGCGGCTGATCATCGGCCGCCGGTACGAGCCGGGGGAGAACCCGGATGAGTACACCTTCATTCAGTCCCTGGTAACGGACAATCACGCCCTGATGAAAAGCCAGCCGGATTACCTGCTGCAGCTGGAGTCCCTCCCGGATAAGCTGAAAAAGGCCTGGCTTCACGGCTGCTGGGATCTGTTTGAGGGACAGTTTTTCGAGGAATTTCGCAACGATCCCCACCGCTATGCCGATCGACGCTACACCCATGTCATCGACCCTTTTCCCATCCCGGAAAGCTGGAAGTGCTACCGCAGCTTCGACTGGGGCTACAATAAGCCCTTTTCCTGTGGCTGGTGGGCGGTGGATCACGACGGAGTGGCCTACCGGATCGCAGAGCTTTACGGCTGCACAGGCACACCCAACGAGGGTGTGCGCCAGACCCCGGAGCAAGTCTTTTC
>JAZQMH010000118.1:0-2679 GCA_045543255.1 Vescimonas sp. | reverse complement strand
AGCCGTATGTACTTCGACAAGATGCTCCGTCAGAGCGGCCTGTTCGACCGACTGGAGGACATGGGCATTCAAGATGGTCACATCGTGTCTATGTACAATTTGGAATTTGAGTATCAGAGATAAAGAAAAAGCCGCCTACAGGCGGTTTTTTTGCGTTTGTTCTTGGGGTGCACCGCTCCCTTGCCTCCCCCTTTGGGGGAGGTGGGTCGCCGATAGGCGACTCGGAAGGGGCTGCTGACGGGGTGCTTTCCATAACAGCCCCCTCAGGGTTCGCTCCGCTCACCCAGCTCCCCCAAAGGGGGAGCCAAGTGGCCTCTGCTCCCTCTTTAAGTTTCACACCACATCAATCCGTTGTTTCTCCGCAATCTCATCCACCGCCTTTGCCATCTCGGCGAAACTGCGGATGTCCTTCATCTGCAAAAGGGTCTGCACCCGCGGCGTTTGGTCGAAGTAGAATTGGTACGCCCGGGCATCGTTGTTGATCAGATCCTCCAAAGAATGATTCTCAGACATAAAAAACACCTCCATGCCTAGTTTGCACGGAGGTCGTTTTGTTATGCGAAGTTTTTTGTTACGGGAGTGTTCGATACAATTCGTAGGGCGGCCTGCCCTCAGGCCGCCGCCATCTAACGAAAGTCTCCCGTATGTTGACGGCGGGGTGAGGGCACCCCGCCCTACAACGCCTCAAGAGGCTTTCGGTAGAATCCAAAATAATTATTCAATCATTTTTGCCGCGGCGTGTACGTGGCAAAAATACCACGACCCAGCCGTCTTGGACGGCGACACCAGTGACCGAGGTCAACTGGTGAGGGGGAATCTAAAGGGGGGATGAAATCCCCTCTTTAAAAGAGTTCCCGCCCATCCAGCGCCGCGTACACCAAATCGTCTCCCTCGTACCGCAGCTTCAGGGAGAAGAAGGGCGTGTCGGGCTCGTGGATGCGCTCTAAGAACAGCTTGTCCCCCACCCACAGAGGCAGTTCCATCAGCTTATCCTTGTGGATCCACTCCAAGTCCCCCTCGTTGCACTCGATGAGCTCACCTTCATACCCCGTGGCGGTAAAGACGAACATATACTCCGTCTCCCACACGCTGGAGAGGAAGGTCACCAAGCCCCGCAGCCGATAGTCGGTGAGGGTAAGCCCCGTCTCCTCCAGCGTCTCGCGGACAACGCACTCCTCGGGGCTCTCGTCGGCTTCAAACTTGCCACCGACGCCCACCCACTTGTCGTGATTGAGGTCATTTTTCTTCTTCACGCGGTGGAGCATCAAATACTCCCCCGCCTCGTTTTCAATATAGCAAAGTGTGGACAGATACATCCTTTTGTTCTCCTTCTCTTTTCTCGCTGTGGGCTACTATATCACATCTGCGCACAGTTGTACAGTCCCCCGTGGATACTCCTTGTGAAAAAGCATAGATACAGGACAAATTTGTGGATAAAGTGCCGAAAATGCCGCCACCCCTTGACTTTTCCCACAAAAGTTGCTACACTACACAATGCGGATACTGAAAACGATACCGATACCGTTTTCACCGTTAAAATTTTGTCAGAAAGATGCAGGGTGTCGCCGTGACCATTAAGGATATTGCCCGTTTGAGCGGCGTCAGCATTACCACCGTCTCCCGTGTGCTGAACAATCGACCCGATGTCAGCGCCGAGAGCCGCCGTAAGGTGGAGGCGGTCATCGAAAGTACCAACTATATCCCCAATAACTCCGCCCGCGACCTTGTCCGCACAGGCTCCAACAACATCGGCCTTGTGGTGCGCGGCGTATCAAACCCCTTCTATGTCGACATTATCCGCGCCATTGAAGCGGCGGTCACCGAGGCGGGCTACACCTTGGTGATGCAGCAGATCGACTCGGGCAAGGACGAGGTGAGCCACGGCGCCATCATGCAGCGGGAAAAGCGGCTGCGGGGCATCATTTTCTTGGGCGGTCAGTTCGACTACATCCCCGAGAAGGTGGCCTCCATCACCGTGCCCTTCGTATGCTGCTCCTACGCCAACCACTACGGCACCCTCCCCAAGGAGAGCTACTCCTCCGTCTCCATCGCCGACGAGGCTACGGCCTATGAGGCGGTTCGCCATCTGATCTCCTGCGGCCATACCCGTATCGCCGCCCTGATCCCCGCCACTGACGACCACTCTATCTCCCAGCTGCGGTATGAGGGCTATGTGAAGGCTCTTCGGGATCACGGCATCGAGGCCGATCCCGCGCTGGTGCTGTGCAGCGGCGATTACGACATTCGCGGCGCCTACGAGACGGTGCGCGATGCCCTCGCCTGTGAAAACAGCCGCGACTTTACCGCCCTGTTCGCCATCTCCGACAATATGGCCATCGGCGCTATGCGTGCCCTTCGTGACGCAGGCCGCCGTGTCCCCGAGGATTGCTCCGTTATCGCCATCGACGGCTTGGAGCTGTCGGCCTACATTGAGCCGCCTCTCACCACCTTGTGCCAGCCTATGGAACAGATGGGCCGTGAGAGCGTGAAGCAGCTCCTTGCGCTGATGAACGGCGAAGGGGCGCATATGCAGCACATTTTGCCTACGGAGCTGCGTGAGGGAAGAAGCGTGGCAACTATCTAAAGCGGTGCAAAGCACCCCTTGCCTCCCCCTTTGGGGGAGGTGCCGAGCAAAGCGAGGCGGAAGGGGCTGCTGACGAACTGCTTTCAATAGCAGCC